>DSBA01000096.1 GCA_011046145.1 Candidatus Uhrbacteria bacterium
ATATTTAAATAATAAACTTCTGTTTGCATTGCCTTGTTTAAAAAAAAATCTATTACCCCTTTCTTAATTCAGGTACTGCAAACAGAAATTTGCGATTTAAAAAAGAAGGTTTTCGCCTTCTTTCTTTATTGCTAAAATGTTATTATTAATAATAAATAATTACCAATTAGCAGACACTGCCTTGTTCCAGGCTAAAAAATAATAACAATTTTAAAAACATGCCAATCTTAGCTAAAAATAAACAAGCCAGATTTGATTATGAAATTTTAGAAACCCTTGAAGCAGGACTGGTCTTAAGCGGCCAAGAAGTCAAATCCATAAGGCAAGGCCAAGCCAGCTTAAAAGGCAGCCATGTTACTATTGATAAAAACAGGGAGGTTTTTTTAATTAATGCCAGTATCCCGGCTTATAAAATGGCCGGCAAACTGACTAATTATCAGCCTGACAGGTCAAGAAAATTACTTTTGCGCAAAAAAGAGATTGATTATCTGGCTGGAAAACTACAGCAAACCGGATTGACTTTGGCGCCTCTTTCATTGTATACTAAAGGCAGGAACATAAAATTAGAAATTGCTTTAGTTAAAGGCAAAAAAAAGGCTGACAAAAGAAAATCAATTAAAGAACGAGAAGAAAAAAGGCAAATTCAACGTTTATTAAAGACTAAATTCCGCTAGCCATAAATTGAAAATTGGTTATTGGTTATTGATCATTAATATAAATGGGGATGACAGGCGTCGATAGAAAGAACTTTTAAAATACTGCAAGCCGAGGGTATTCTTAACCTCGTTAATCCAAAGGATAATCCAATAAGTGCAACAAACTTATTTGCCAAAGTTAAGAGCGCTTTAGCTCCTAATTTTGCTTTTGCTGCAGTTTAATTAAAACAGCAGCCATCCTTGCCGCTGACGCCTGATGCGTGGTAAAGGGTGTAATTTTATCAGGCTCTTCCCATTAGGCTTTGGTCTTAGCCAAATGAGAGAAAAAACAAGACCAATCTAATTTGCTTGGGATTTCCCAGGCTAAGCTTGTAGAAAGTATTTCTAAAGGCTTTCTAGACGCGGGTTCAATTCCCGCCATCTCCACTCCTCCGCTCTTTCGGAGCTTCGGAGTGTCCACACCTACTTGAAGAGGAGTGGCACTACGAAGCTTTAGCGAAGTAGTGCGTATCATTTTTTCTTAACAAAATCCCACTCCTTCGGCCTACGCCCAGCCTTTGGCGGGGCTTCGGCCGACGAAGGTCGGAGCTTCGGGGTGTAAACACTCCCGGCTCAAAGGGTGTCCTCCGTAGCTTTAGCATAGAAGGGCCACTTTTTAAAAAAATAAAAACAAAAATATGCACATTATTTACATTATCCAAAGCTTAAAAGATTTAAGTTATTATACGGGCAGAACAACTAACTTAACTAAAAGAATTAAAGACCACAATTTAGGGTTATCTAAATATTCTTCAACTAAGAAACCCTTTAAACTTATCTGGTACTGTGTATTTAATGATAAAAAGAAGGCAATCAAATTTGAAAAATATTTAAAATCAGGTTCAGGCATTGTTTTTAGAAATAAACGATTAATTTAATTATTAATACCACAAAAAATTGAAAAGAATTCGTTTTAGGCGGAAACAAACATTCCAAAAACCGCCGCAGGAAATTTATCCAGTCAATGAAAAAATTAGGGTCCCGGAAGTCAGGGTTATTGATGAAAATGGCCAAATGCTTGGTGTTTTACCGACTCAAAAAGCCATTTTGCTTGCTAAGGAAAAAGGGCTTGATTTGGTTGCGGTTTCACCCAAAGCCGTCCCCCCAGTCGCTAAATTTATAAATTACGGCAGTTTCAAATACCAGCAGGAAAAAACCCTTAAGAAACAAAAATCACTTCAGAAAAAAACCGACACAAAATCAATTAGGCTTTCCCCTCGCATTGGCAACCATGATTTTAATGTCAGAATTAATCAGGCGGAAAAATTTCTTAACAAAGGCGATAAAATAAGCGCAGAAATTTTTTTAAAAGGCCGGGAAAGGCAGCATCCTGAATTGGCCAAGGAATTAATGGAAAAATTTGTAAAAACGCTTGAAGAAAAAATAAAAATCAAACTTGAACAGGAGATCAAACGACAGGGCAATAAATTTACCATTATTATTGCACCCAAGTCTGATGTCGAGGAAGAAACAGATAAAAAAACCGGATAAAATTAGAATCACCTTGTTGCCAAGCAGTGCCGGGCTTGACTTATTTTAAATAAAAAGCTAAAATAATTTCAAATTAGCCATAGAGCTAATTTTATATTTTTAAATTTTATTTGGAAAAATAAACTGATAAACCTCATAATTCAAATATTATGCCGAAATTAAAAACTAGAAAATCAATTGCTAAAAGAATTAAATTAACTAAAAAAGGGAAAGTTTTAAAAAAAAGAGCTGGCCAAGATCATTTTAATGCCCGCGAATCAGGCAAAATTACCCGCAAGAAAAGAAGGATAACAAAAATGTCAAAAGCCAATGTCCGAAATATTAAAGCGCAACTCCCCTACTCTTAATTTTAGTAAAAAAGTTATAAAGCATAAAGTTAAAAAGATTTTACTTTATACTTTACAAACTTTATAAACTTTTAACTTTAAAATAAAAATATGCCTAGAGTAAAACGAGCTAAAATACATTTAAAGAAAAGAAGGGCCATAAGAAAAGCAACTAAAGGATATCGCTGGGGCCGCAAAAAAACTATCCGTTTAGGCAAGACAGCCATACTTAAGGCTGGCCAGCATGCCTTGCATGACAGGCGCAAGAAAAAAGGCGTTTTTCGCAGATTATGGCAGATTAGGATAAATGCGGCTGTTCGCGAACACGGCTTAACTTATTCAAAATTTATCAAAGCTTTAAAAGATAATAAAATTGAAATTGACAGAAAAATACTGGCTGATTTGGCAGTTAATAACCCGGAAATTTTTAGCGCGATTGTTAAAAAAGTTAAAAATGATAAAAATGATAAATCCGAAGCAAAGAAAGAAACCAAGCCTGCCGCTAAAAAAGCAAGCGCTAAACCAAAATCCGAAACTGCAAAAAAATAAATTTGAAACTTCATGCGCGGCGCCCTATAGGGCGCCGCGCATTTTTATTTATTTTGCCTTAATTAAAACCTGTTTTCTCCCCATACTCGCAGCAAAAATAATATGTATTTTTTAGTTATAATTTATTTCTTCAGCAATTCAATGCTTTCAATAATTATATTTTCTAAAGGGATATCCCTTTCATTGACTTCGACCCCTTCAATTGCATCCACCGCCTCCATACCGCTAACAACATAACCAAAATTAGTATGACGGCCATCCAGCCAAGGAGTATCTATAGCTGTGACAATAAAAAACTGGGAACCGTTGGTATTTGATCCGGAATTAGCCATGGCCAAAGAGCCTCTGACTAATTTATGCTGATTAAATTCATCGTTAAAACGGTACTCTGGCCCGCCAGTGCCATAAACCGCCTGATTATCAAACTTGGTCAAAGGATCTCCGCCCTGAATCATAAAACCTTTGATAACCCGGTGGAATTTTGTGCCGTTATAAAAGCCTTGTTTGGCCAGATTTAAAAAATTATTGACTGTAATCGGCGAATCATCACTATAAAATTCAACTTTAATATCGCCTAAATTTGTTTTCATTATGGCTTGATCATATTGCCCAAGCAAATTTTCATGGCCCATTTGGCTAATAATAGCTTCGATCTGAACATTTTTATCCAGTGGCAAAAAATCTTCAGCTTGTTGTTTTTCATTCTCAATTGCCTGGCCGCAACCAGCCAGCAAAATCAGAATAAAAGCGTTTACAATGATTAATTTTTTCATTTTTTCATTTTTTATTAATTAATTAATATATCTTCTGCTGTTTTAATGGTTTTGAGCCACTTTTCTGATACAATGGTTATTGCCCTGATATCCCAGTTTTTCAGGCTGAATATTTTTTCGTCCGGGATCAATTGTTTTGCGTTGTTATTTAAATAATAAAGTTCATTGCTTTCGGCTGATTTTGCGAATTTGGGATAGGTAAAAATAACACTGGGATTTCCGCCGGTGCGTTTTGTCTGATGGTCAAAATCACTTAAAGAGTTCATTAAAATATCGTAATTATAGCGATGATTTGCTCCTGTTTTGATATCGCCGGTATCATGGGTGATGAATTCTTTTGTTGTATCATCATAGCCGATAATCACCATCATGTGGTAATAAGAGCCTGTTGCTAAAAAAGGGATATTTGGGTTTTTCAACTCTTTGCCGTAATGCAATGAAATAACAGGCTGTTTTTGCCTAAGCTCTGCTTTAATTTGTTCTATTTCCGGATTGGTTATTACTGTCGCGTTGTAATTTGTATAGTCATTGATTATTTGGGCTGTGCGACTGGCATCCGAATCCGCATTTGATCCCCAAATTTGGTTTTGTTTTTCAAAAAGCCTGGTCATGTAATCCATTGATTCTTTTATACTTATGTTTTTTTCTTTCAGATAATAATATCCTACCATGGCGATGCTGGCTTCTTCACAGCCGTTTTTCCAAGGCCCTGTCCATGATTTGTCAGGTGACTCATGAATATAAGGCATTTCAAGATTAATTTTTTCTGATTCTCGCAAATGGTTATCTTTTAACTCATTGCCGTTATCATTTGTTTGCTGCTCTTGTTCATTTTTTTCTGTTTCGGCAAAGGAATCATTGTTCACATTGTCGCTCTCATTGTTTTTTTCATTGCTAATTTGCATTTTAGCGGATGAAAAAAAAGACCATGAATGGCTGATAATCAGGGCTATTGCCAAAGCTGAACAGATAATAAAATAGCTGTAAATTATTTTTTTCATCTTTTTAAATTTAGCACGTTTTTACATTTTTTTACAACCTTACGGCTCAGCGGTTATTTTTTATACTGCTCCAATTTAAATGTTTTTATTATTGGATTTATTATAGCAAAAAAACGGGCATATAATAAGATTGTTTTGCCCTTGCCAAGAATGAAAAGTAATGCTATAATATTGGCAAGGATTTACTCCTTATTTTTGTTTTTATAATTCCAATCTTAAGGAATTGGGATTTTGTCATTGGTTATTTATCATCTTGGAGCGGTAGTTCAGTTGGTTAGAACGCTGCCCTGTCACGGCAGAGGTCGCGGGTTCGAGTCCCGTCCGCTCCGATAATCGCAACTTTTTGTTGCTACAAAAACCCTATCAAAGGGTTTTTTGTATTTAATTAGCAAAGTTTCGCCCTTGAGCTGGGAGTCCGAAAGTAAAAAGCTTAGTAATTCCTGTTTTTCTTCTAAATTCGCATTTTTATACAGAAAATAAGCCCTTTTTGAGAGTTCTAAAATATTCGCTCCCAATTGGTAGTAATTATAATCAGCGGTTTGGAATTTCTTTAAGGTGTTATCAATATCTTCTATTCTTTGGGTATAATCCCCAAACATCTTATTGTAAAAATCTATTGTGATAACCTCGTCTAATTTATCCTCGTAAATCTTGCCTAATTTTTTCTCTAAGCTCTGTTTTGCTTTTAACAAATCCTCTTTTGTTTTATCAACTGTATTTTTCTTTAAATCAAAAGACTCCTTTAATGCCTCCTTAAGGTATAGAATCGTCTTATCTGGCAATTTTAAGCCCTTGAGAGCCTCTACAATCTGTTTATCAAGGGTTTCCTCGCTAACAGGCTTTTGGGAGCATTCCCGCTTGTATTTAGTGCACCTGTAATAAACATATTCTTTGCCAGAGGGCTTTATTTTCCTTTCAGCCGTAATAGTCCTCCCGCATTCAGCACAAGTGAGCAAGCCTTTAAAAACAAAGGGCAAGTTATTAAACCTGATAGCTTTTTTATATTCGTATCTATTTAGCCTCTTTTGCACATTATCCCACAAGTCCTTGCTTATTAAGGGCTGGTGTGTGCCAGTGTATTTTTTGCCATTCCAGTAAAACTCGCCATAATAAAAAGGATTTTTTAATATTCTAAAAACTGACGCTTTAGTAAAACTGGACATTCTTGAGGCGTGGGGTATATTTTCGGGGATAAAAAGCCCCTCTGATTTTACCTTGTCTATTAAGGCGGTAGCAGAGTATAAACCAGTAGCATAATACTCAAACATTTTTATAGCCAGATTTTTGTTATTGTCATCTATTTCTGGGAGACATTTATTATCTTTTTTTGCCATTTTATAGCCAATCGGCAAACTGCTTCCAGGATAAACTCCCAGCAACGCTTTTTGATTAAATCCTTTTTTAACTTCTTCGCTAAGGTTATCAATGTAGTTTTTAGCCATTAAAACTTTAATCCCGTGAATCAGCTTTTGGTGGGAGGAAGCGTCTTTGCCCACTACTTCATTTTCCTTAACTAAAAATACCGAAACTCCCAATTCGTCTATTTTTACATAGTCCTTAAAGTTTCGGTATAAGCGGTCTGTTTTTTCAACTAAGATTATATTTACAGTCTTTGAGTGGTCTTCTAAGTATTTAATCATCTCTCCAAAACTTTTACGCCCAGAGCTTTTGGCTGTTTCATCATCTTCAAATTCTTTTACCACTTCAAAACCCTTGGCTTTGGCAAAATCCCAAAGCAGTCTTTTTTGGGCTGGTATAGAGTAGCCCTCTTCTTTTTGCTCCTTAGAGGAAACCCTGACATAAATAACCGCCTTTTTCATAAAATTTATTTGCCTAAGATTATTTTTTCAACTTCGCTTTTAGCTTCTTCAACCAATTTTTGCCCCTCTAACTTTAATTTTTCTGATTTTTCTATTCTTTTTTTAACTTCACTTGCTATTTTATTTTGAATTGCAAACGGGGGGAGAGGTATTTGAAAATTTAATATTTCTTCTGGTAGTAAATGCTTTATTATAGCTCCTATGCTTTTTTGACCCGCTATAATCTTAAATAATTTACTTGATAAAAGTGTCTTTATGTAATAGCTATTAAACTTATCGTTTATTTTTAATCTTAAAATTCCGCCACTGGTTATAAAATCATCATTTTCCTCCACAATCGCACAAAAGCCAATAGAGCCGTCTTTTGAATATAATAATTCTCCCGTCTTTGGCTTATACGCATTTTTAAGCTCCTGATATAAATCAAAGGCAATTTTTTTATCAGTATTTTGTATGTCTATTTTAAGGTCATCTATATCAGCGACCCTGACAAATGGGATGCCTTCATCTGTATATGCTTTTGACCCAACTTCAATGCCCTTTTTAACATATTCTAAAACATCTTTTAGCTTGGCAATTTTATATTTAGCATTTTTAATCGCTTTTTCAGTTTTAGTAAATCTCGGCTGGTAATAATCGGGAGCAATTCTTTGATTTTTAATATCCTCTGAATCCACGCTAAAACACTTTTTATCTTCTAACTCTGGCATTTTAATGCCTAATTCTCCCAAAACATAGTCATCAATTGAATTAAAAAGCTCATCTGCTTGTTTTTCTTTGGCTTCTTTATCTTTATATGCTTTTTGCATTATCTCAACTATTTGATTTTGGATTTTGAGGGGAGGTATAGGTATTATTATTTTTTTTAATTCTTCGGTTGTTATGGCTGGATAATTACCCCCGCTACTTCTTTGCTCCATTTGATTTAAAGAAAATTTGGTTCTTAAAAAATAAAAAAGATAATCCTTATTTATTGCTTTATTTTTTAAATCTCTTAAAATAGCAAAGCCAGTAGAGGCAATAAAACCATCTTTAGATTTATTTATAAAAGCAATAGCCCCTCTGCTCGGTCTTGTAGTAGAAACAATAATATCTTTATCTCTAACTATCATTTTAGCCCTACTCGGTGCTTTTTCTTTGTCATAGTAAATAATGTCTTTTATTTCACCAGTATTTATATCTATTTTACTAATTTCTATATAAGGGAATTCTTTATCAAAATAATCTTTTTGATTCCAAATTTCATTTGAAAAATCAATTATATCCCCTAAATTTTTATAATTTACTCTTTTGAGTTTATTTGTATAATAATTAAAAATAGGGCTGTAAAAATGGGGGTCTATTCTGCCCTCAAGCTCATTTTCTAAAACCGCAAAGCATTTGTTATTATTTGCCGTCATAATTTTTAGGATTTTTTAAGAATTTATGATATTCATCAAAGATTTGGTCTAAATCATTTTTAGGGTCGTCTTTGCCAGTAGCGTCATAGCCTATATGCTCGGCAATAGCCATAAAAATCGGATAACCGCTTAATTTTTCATTGTCTCCCTTACGCCTTAAAAATACCAAAGATGACTTCACGCCAGCCCCGTAATGGCTAAATGCAAATTGAGGGAGCGAAATAATGGCTAATATCTGGCAACGCTCCATTATTAAATCCCTGACAAATTGCATAGAAGAATTGGTTAAAATGCCGTCTGGCAATACAATGGCAATGCCTCCCGTTTTTGGTTTAACAAAATCAATGCAACGCTCTATAAACAAAACTTCTGTTTTTTGGTTTTGCTTATCTTTGCCCAAAGCATATTTGTCTAAATATTCTTTTTCAGTCCTTTTAACAATCGCACCAAAGGGAGGATTTGTTAAAATAATGTCAAAATTGTCTTTTTTAAAGCCCTGATGAATTTTATTTATATCCTCAAAATTGCTTAGCGAATCAGTGCTAATCACATTTGTGTGCCCGTCATCGTGAATTATCATATTCATTTTGCAGACACGGGCTATCTGGTCGTTTATTTCTATACCGTAAAGGTTATTTTCAGCGAATTTATGCCAATACTCCCACGCCTCCCGCTCATCATAGTTTTTTTCCGCAAATAGCCTGACATTATCCATTGCATTTAAAAGAAAACCTCCACTGCCACAAGCGGGGTCTAAAACCAAATTGCCCCTTTCGGGATTCATCATTTTTATGCAAAATTGCACAATAGGTCTGGGAGTAAAAAACTGCCCCATTTTGCCTTTAAAAAAGTCCTCCATAAATTTCTCAAAAGCAACGCCTTTAGCGTCTAAATCAATTTTATTTATTGCCAAAGTCTGCAAGTGCTCAACCACATTATAAACAATTTTGGGGTCTAATTTTATATCTTCCTTAAAAACTTCCGAATCCTCTTTTTTAGCTTTTAAATAAATGCCATTGATTCTTTTGTAAACTTCTTCGGGCAATTCGTGAGTGCCTATTTGAAACAAATAAGGCTTGCCTTTGGGAGTTATCTTTTCATCTTTTAATTTACAAAATAAAAGTTTAGCAACCTCATCAAAAGCGGTTGTGGGAGCTAATTTGCCTCCTTGCCAAACTGTATCTCTGGCTTTTTCTAACGCCTTAATAAGCTCGTCCCGTGAGACAATTTTAAGCTCCTTGTCTTCTTCTCCCTTGATAAATCTGTATTGGGGAGTTTTGCCGTATTTTTCTGGTATATCGGCAATAACATTTTTTGCCCTTTCGCTTGGCTTGAATCCAGCCACATCAAAGGCGGTTTTGGTCGTGCCAGCAACCACAGTGGCATATTTAGCCCTCAAGCTG
>DSBA01000085.1 GCA_011046145.1 Candidatus Uhrbacteria bacterium
CCCCTTCCTTTTTGCCCGCCCGAGCGGAAAAGTTTTTGTTCCTGCCGAGCAAAGCTCGGCAATCAAAATTCGCAGTCCGGATTTTCGTCAAAAAAAGTTCGGATTTCGTCCAACAAACACCACAGCAACGTTCTAGCCACAAAGCTAGAATGTTTTTGTTTAGATAATAATAAATCAATGCCCCGTCTCGCCCCGTACTGGAGCAAAGCGAATAGTGCGGGGTCGGGTCCACACTTACTTTTTCATACAGTTTTTAAATAAAAAAAATAATTTTAAAAAAACGTTTAAAATTTTATTTTCAAATGGTTTTTTTATTTTTTAATTTTTTTAAAAAATTTTTTTTCAACTTTCTGTCTCTCCACTTTTTACTAAAATAAAAGTTATCCACAGATTTTTTTAAAAAAAACTAAAATTTCTTGACAATAAATGTTATAATTAATTTAGAAAAAAAATTTATTAACTAATAATTAACTGCAAAACAATGGCAAAGAAAAAAGCAAAGAAAAAAGTTGCAAAAAAGAAAGCAGCTCCAAAGAAAAAAGTTGCAAAAAAGAAAGCAGCTCCAAAAAAGAAAAAAGCTGCAAAAAAGAAAAAAAGATAAATAATAAGGCCCTCTTACATTAAAGCAAGGGGGTCTTATTAGTTTGCCCTGTGTCATTCCGAATAAAATGAGAGGGCTCCTTGGACTTCGGCATACAAAGAGAACCATCGCTTCACTCTAAATGACACAGGGTATTTATATTAAACTTTTTTGCACTGCGCCTCGCTCCTCATTATTTTTGTAAATCTTAACCTTGCCATAAACTCCATCATAACCTGGCTCAATAAATAATTTGCCTTGACGCACTCGCTTGATTGCTTCAACAACTTCTGGTTTTGTAATTTCTTTAAGCTCATCAAAATTTTTATCTAATAAAATCGCGAATTCACTGCCGCCTTTTTCTATCATGGAAAAATATTCATTCTGAACCCGTTTTGAGCTTTTGCCAACATTAAAACTTTCCGCAATTATTTCCTGCAAAGGCACTAAGCTTTTATAAGGTATATGACCGTTTAATTCTCCAACTTCGCGATCAGCAATCTGATCCACTCTATTTAAAACGCCAATAGTCAAAGGCTTTTTGCAAACAGGGCACAAGCCTTTATTTTTTTTGGTTTCTTTTGCCTCCATTACAACTTTACAGGCAGCATGACCGTCTAAATGATACTTGCCTTCTTCAGGATAAAATTCAATCGTGTATTTAAATTTATTTTTATCGCGATTTTTTAAAGTATTATAAAATTCGTCATAGCTTGGAGTTTCCCATTCAAACACATTGGCTTCCCGGCCTAAGTTGGGCAATGAATGAGCATCGGAGTTAGAAACCAATAAAATATTGTCTAAAGCAGACAAGCGCCAATTCATGGGCGGATCAGAAGAAAGTCCTGTTTCAACGGCATAAATATAAGGGCTATAAATATCAAAACATTCTTCAATTGAATCAAAGCCTGATTTGGAGCCAAAAATAGAAAACCAGGGAGTCCAGGCATGAGCAGGAATTAAAATCGCCTTATCATTTATATTAAAAACAATTTCAGCCAATTGAATTGATGACAAACCGATTATTGGCCGGCCATCGGATTTCAAATTACAACCCATTTTTTCCAAAGTTTTATTAAACTGCTCAACATCCTTAATCTCCGGGAAAAAAATATTATGATGCACCCGCCGACATTTATCGCCTTGTTTATAAATACAGGAAATTTCCGTGCCAAGAATAAACCGAGTAAAATCTTTCGAGTTTGTCATTCTGATCTTAGTCGAGGAATCTCCAAACGAGAAAGATTTTTTTAATTTAAACATCCCATTGTCTTCTGGCTCCAATTGTTCTTTAATATCCTTAAACCAGGCCGGATGAGTAAAGTCACCTGTTACCACCAAATTAATTCCTTTATAACAGCACCACTCGGCAATTTTCGGCAACACTAAATCTGGCGAGCAAGCCCGGGAATATTTTGAATGAATATGTAAGTCAGCGATTATGCGCATAATTTTAAAACGCCGAGCTGTCATCCTGAGCTCAGTCGAAGGATCTATCGAGGCGTTAGATTAATGTCACACTTCGACTATGCTCAGTATAACATTTACATTCCCAGTTTAACATTTTTATTTGAGAAAGTAAAAAATAAAACGGGTAACCTATTTTCAAGGCTACCCGTTTGAATCTTAGAATGAAAGCAAAACTTTAATTTGTTTTGCAGACATGTTGGAAATTTTCTCCCATTCAAAAGGAGTTAATTTGTCCCAAAGATTTGTCTGATAATTGATCTGGTGCAATTCGTAATTATCGCCAACTTTTTTCTGAACCACAACTCCGCCGGGGAAAACATCCCAATTAATAATTTGACCGTAATGGATTATTCTGCCTCCATTAAGCTTTAAAGCTTCACCCTCTTTAACAATAAATCCTTCGGGACAAACTTTCATTTCAGACCAGTCAGATTCATAAACAGTCTGACCGTCAATCTGTATCTGGTTGTCAAAGTTAGTGACAAGTCCACGATTTGACATGCCAAAAATAAAACCGATACTTACTGCATCTCCGGGAAAAGGCTCCGCAACAATTTTATCCCCCAAATAAAACCAGCCATGATGCTGCTGATAGTTCTCAATGATATAGATAACTATTTTACCAGAGGGATGAAAAGCTGCCCAGGTAATGCCAAATTTATTCTCGGCAATAGGTGCATTCCCTGACAAAAGAATGTTTGGCAGCGGTACACTTTTCCATTGATGATCCTGCCAAATATATGCATCATCCGCAAGGACTTCGTGATTATAAAACATCCTAAAATAAAAAGTACCATCTGGGTTAACGATACAACTGGTGTTATCAATAAATCCTCCGGATTCATCCCGCAAAAGAACCTCATCATTCAATCTTAAACTTTTATCTTCCAAAATTAATATACCTTTTTTCGGCAAAACAAAGATGCTGTCAGAATCCATACCCGATTCGGATAAATCATAGCTTTCCTGATTATCAGAGAAAAACACTTTGTTTTCCTCAATTATCACTGCTCCTCGCTCATGCGCCAGGTATTTAATCTTGGATGGACTTTCAAAGATCATTGTACCATTACAAAATCCGTTTTCTTTGAGAAATGACTGAATCTTGTCAGCATTGCGGCTGTCTCGGATGAACTTTAAAAATTCATCCAGAGTTGTGCCGTATTGTTTTAACCTACGACCAGTTTCTGTTAATTGCTGTGACGCTCCAACCATGTCCATTTTATTTTCCTCCTTATTTTCCTTTTCCAGCAATCCTTGTTCTCTGTAACCATGGCAAGCCCTTGTTACATTATTAAAGAACAACTTTTACCGGAACATGAAATGATTTACCATCTTAATATAATCTTAAAATATTGTCAAGCGTTCGCAGGTTTGGCTTAAAAATAAATTTTTAAGCATTTAAAAAAATCAACGCAAAAAATTGCGTTGAATCAATAAATAAAATTTAAGTTTAAATTATTTGATTAACCGTTTCGGTTTTTTCAATAATTTAACCACCTTATATTTGCGCAGAATTTTATAAATAAAATCCCAGACAAAATATAAAATTATGCTGATAACTAAAACCGTAGCGCCGAATTTTAATAAAGTGGGAAAATTAAATGATATAAACTGTCCAGTGGCTAAAAGTCTGCCGTTTTGGTCAAAAAATGTTAAATCAGCGCCCGGCATAGCGCCCATTGTCAAAAAGCTGGCTGTTACGGCTATTAAAAAAATCGCCTGCAAAGCCTTTAAGCCTCTTTGAATATTTTCCTGGTAAACCGAATCAAAAAAATCAATAGCCGACGCCAATGACCTGTCCGTGGTCTGCCAAAGCTTCTTCATATATTCATGTATGCTGCTAATTTTTAAAAAACGATCAGCTTTATATTTATTTAAAAAATCCATTATTTTCAAATGTTCAGCATTTTTCAGCCTTAATTCCAAATAATTATTCATCTGGTTTAAACGAGTTTCAATAATATCATTAATTTCTTTATAGCCTAAAAGCTCTTCCTTTATTTGCGGCAAATCCCTATAATCAACCGACTCTTTTTTTAATATTTTATCAACATTGCCCCAAATTATCCGGTTTAAATTCAGGTATTGGCGCAACTGGCTTTCGTATTCCCTGAAATAAATATAATGCTCAATCAAGTTTCTGCAATTTTCGGAATTAAAATCAGCAGCGACAATAACAATATATTCGGGTGCAAAATAAACCTTACACCCATTATTTATAACACTGGCATGCGGCATTTTACTTTTCAAACCGGCAAAAATTTCTTTGACTTCTGTTTCCGTAGCTTGGGACAAAACAAAAATTGATACGTGTTTTTTGATGCTTAATTTTAGCGAAAATGACAATGAAACCGGCATGCCTTTGCTGTAAATCAAGCCCAAAGCCGGAGAAAGCTTTTTATTATAAAACCTCCTTAAATCAGAAATTTCTTTTGCTGTTTTAGGATTATTTTTACACAAAATCAATAAACCGTCTTCAAAATATTCTAAATTGGCAGCTTTAAACTCAGCGCAAATCTTATCAAAATTGCCGCCGCTATACTCGATTTTTTTCAGCCGCAAACTGCGATGCAGCTTATTCAGCTCAAAAGAGTCAAATCCTAATTCTTTCTCAAATTCTTTGAATTTTAAAAAATTATACAATTCGCGCAAATGTAATTTTGTCCTTGGGTACAATGTCCCAAAATAAATTTTTTCTAATTTCATATCTTTTATGTTATATTCTTATTTTAACATTTTTCATAAAATAAAAGAAGTCCTGAATTAACAAAACTTCTTTTTAAAACTGATCATGGCCTATACTTCGACTTGCTACGCTCAATCAAGGACATACTTTCGCCCATGAGGACTATCATCAGCGCCGAGGACCTTGATTTCCGTGTTCGGCCTACACAGAACAGAAGTTCGGCCAAATTCAAAAGACGACCCTATTGGGTCGTCTTTTGCTTAAACTGGCAGCGACTTACTTTCGCCCATTCGGACTATCATCAGCGCTGAGGAGCTTAACTGCCGTGTTCGGAATGGGAACGGGTGTTTCCTCCTCGCTAAAACCACCAGACAAAGTTACAAAATTGAAAATCAATTTTGTAACCGAAGCCTATTGGCTTTGTATGTTACAACTTTGTGTAAAAATTTGTAAAAAATCTTCCAAAATTTTTCATCTTGAATTTTAATTTTTGAACTTATTATTATATTCCCAAAATTCTTGTGATTAAACAAATGGAATATTAGTACGCCTCAGCTAAAACCATTACTGGTCTTATACTTAGCGCCTATCAACCTGGTCATCTCCCAGGATCCTAAGAAACCTAATCTTGAGGACAGCTTCACGCTTAGATGCTTTCAGCGTTTATCCAAACCGAACGTAGCTACCCAGCAATGCCCTTGGCAGAACAGCTGGTACACTAGAGGTCCGTGCTTCCCGGTCCTCTCGTACTAGGGAAGCGCCCTCTCAAGTTTCAACGCCCGTGGCGGATAGGAGACCGAACTGTCTCACGACGTTCTGAACCCAGCTCGCGTGCCGCTTTAATTGGCGAACAGCCAAACCCTTGGAACCTTCTACAGCTCCAGGATGCGACGAGCCGACATCGAGGTGCCGAACCTGGTCGTCGCTGTGGACGCTTGGACCAGACTAGCCTGTTATCCCCGGAGTAGCTTTTATCCGTTGAGCTTCCGCCGTCCTATATCGCACGGTCGGATCACTTAGTCCTGCTTTCGCAACTGCTCTTCTTGTAGGAATTGCAGTAAAGCCAGCTTTTGCCTATACACTATCAGTTCCGTTTCCATCGGAACCTAGCTGACCTTTGTGAACGCCTCCGTTACTGTTTGGGAGGCAACCGCCCCAGTTAAACTACCCACCAGATACTGTCTCCGCATCCGGATTCACGGACGCAGATTAGAATTAAAATTAAGCAAGGGTGGTATCTCATTGTTGCCAAGGCTCCCACCTATGCTGAACATGTTTAACCTTAATCCAATATCAAGTTGTAGTAAAGCTTCACGGGGTCTTTTCGTCCAGCCACGGGTAACGAGCATCTTTACTCGTCTTGCAATTTCACCGAGTTCCTCGTTGAGACAGTCGCCAAGTCGTTATGCCATTCGTGCAGGTCGGAACTCACCCGACAAGGAATTTCGCTACCTTAGGACCGTTATAGTTACGGCCGGCGTTCATCCGCGCTTCGGTTCAGAGCTTGCACCCCTCCCCTTAACGTTCGGACACTGGCCAGGCATCAGCCCCTATACATAAGCTTGCGCTTTCGCAGGGACCTGTGTTTTTGGTAAACAGTCGCTTGGCGTCTTTAGCTGCGTCCCGCCAAAGGCGGGAAGGCCTTATCCCAAAGTTACGGCCGCTGTTTTGCCGAGTTCCTAAACGAGGATTCTCTCGTACACCTTGGCACACTTATGCCCGTCTACCTGTGTCGGTTTACGGTACGGTTACTATCAGCTTAGCTCTAGAGACTTTTCTAGGCAGCTTAATTGATTAAATTGGCTCGGCTAATGCTTTGCCTTTTGCCAGATCTTGAGCTGATGATAATTGCATTTGACAAATATCACTCAATTACTAGCAACGCCTGTAGCCAAAAAACGCTTAATCTCATAAACTGCGTCATCCCATCGAAAACCAATAGTAGTGCTGGAATATTAACCAGCTCGTCCATCGACTACGCCTTTCGGCCTCGCCTTAGGACCGACTAACCCTGGGTCGATTTGCGTTGCCCAGGAAACCTTAGACTTACGGTGTACAGGGTTTTCACCTGTATTTTTGTTACTCATGCCAACATTCTCTCTTCCATAACCTCCACAATTTCTCACAAAACTGCTTCAACGGTTATGGAATGCTCCCCTACCCCCCTCGCTAAAAAGCGAGGAGCCGCATTTTCGGTACCAGATTTAGCCCCGATACATTTTCGGCGCAAGACAACTTGACCAGTGAGCTGTTACGCTTTCTTTAAAGGATGGCTGCTTCTAAGCCAACCTCCTGGTTGTAAAAGTCGTCCCACCACCTTTTACACTTAATCTGGATTTAGGGACCTTAAATGGCGGTCTGGGCTGTTTCCCTTTAGACTGATGGAGCTTAGCCCCCATAGTCTGACTCTCTTCGCGAGGTTTCTTGGTATTCGGAGTTTGATTAGGAACAGTAGGTTACCCCCTGTCCCCATTCAGTGCTCTACCCCCAAGAAAATTCGAAGAGGCTAGCCCTAAAGCTATTTCGGGGAGAACCAGCTATTGCCGAGTTCGATTAGCATTTCACCTCTAGCCACAGCTCATCCCTGTGTTTTGCACGGCACTAGGGTTCGGGCTTCCACCAGCTGTTACACTGGTTTCACCCTGGCCATGGCTAGCTCACCCGGCTTCGGGTCTATTGCATGCTGTCAAAAGTTAATTAGCCAATAGCCAAGAGACAGCTAGTAACTAATTAACTTAAACGGGCTATTAACCCTCGCTTTCACTTTGCCTTCGTCCTTTACGGACTTAAACGCACAACATACAATAACTCGTTGGCTCATTCTTCAATAGGCACGCCATAACCGCTGCTCCGCAGCGGAAATCCCAAATCCAAAATCCGAAATTCTAAACAATTTTTAAAAACCAAAATTCAAATTTTAAAACTTATTTTGAATTTTGAATTTAAAACATTTGGATTTGTTTAGGATTTAGAATTTAGAATTTTGAGTTTCCCGTTGCGAAGCAACGGCGTTGACTCTTTGTAAGCATATGGTTTCAGATACTATTTCATCTCCCTAACAGGGATGCTTTTCACCTTTCCCTCACGGTACTTGTTCACTATCGATCATGGAGGAGTATTTAGCCTTTCCACATAGTCATGGATGATTCACACAGGATTTCACGGGGCCTGTGCTACTCAAGGTTAGTAACCACAAAGTTATAACCCGTTTCGCGATACGGGGCTATCACCCTCTACGGCTCCTTTTTCCAAAGGATTCTGCTACGGAAGTTATAATAATTATCTTTGTCTAGATTTTGTAAGAAATCTAACGTTACTACCTTACTACGCCTAATCAGCAACGGCTTACACCTTTAAGCGCCTAATTCCACGAGTTAAAAAACAAGTTTCCTTAAACGCAACACTAACTAGGTTTAGGCTCTTCCCATTTCGCTCGCCACTACTCTGGGAATGGTCCCGCCAACGGCGGGAAATTTTTTCTTTTCCTCTGGGTACTAAGATGTTTCAATTCCCCAGGTTCACCTCATATACCTATGAATTCAGTATATGATAGTCTCGCTTTACGAGACTGGGTTTCCCCATTCGGAAATCCCCGGGTCAAAGGTTGCTTGCCACCTATCCGAGGCTTTTCGCAGGCTGCTACGTCCTTCATCGGCTTTCCATGTCGAGGCATCCGCCATATGCACTTAATTGTTTAATCACAAGAATTATAGGAACATAATTCTTTAAATTTTTAATTTTCAATTTTACAATTTCCAAATAATTTTCAATGCTTAAATTTTCAAACATTAAAAATTGAGACTTGAAAATTGATAATTTTTTTATTGATGCTCATTACACATTTTTACGTTGTAATGTTATTTATTTTATTGTCAATGTCCTAGATCCTTTTTTAAGACCTTAATTTCTTAACAATCCAAATTGCGGATTACTGATTGCGAATTGTTTTGTCTAAGAAATTAAAGTCTCAAATGAACTAAAAAAACCGCTTTGCCAAGCGGTCTTTTGCGACTAAAAAATTACAAAGTCTTATCCGCTTGGTTTTTTTAGAATTAATTTTTTGTTGGCCATAATAACTAAAATATGGTTGTGGATAAATTCTTCAGGTAATAACATTATATACATATTAAAAAATGATGTCAAGTAGGATGATTTTATTAAATTATTGACAATTAAATTATATCATATTAAGCCTGAAAAGTCAAGAAAAACAGGTAATGTGCAAGGACATTTGGCGGTTTTTTCCTAGTTAATATAAACTGGGTAAATGAGTATAAATATGCCAAAAACAATTAAAGATGAACGATTACGCTGGATTTTACCAATAATTAACAA
>DSBA01000078.1 GCA_011046145.1 Candidatus Uhrbacteria bacterium
GAAAAATTCGTATCTGGAATGATTATTACAATAACTTAGAGCATTGTGGACTAAAAGGCTTAACACCAAATGAAGCTTTGAAAATTTAATTCTAAAAACCGCCATATGTGGTTGCCTAAAACAGGTTGCGTAAATTACCCGCTATTTCCTGCCTTAACTTATAAGAACTGCAATGGCTTAATATCCCAAGATAAGACTGCATTGACTGCTCAAATGTTTGCCTGGAAATTTCGCCACTATAGAACTGCGAATATTTGCCTTTAAGTTTTTTAAACATTCTTCTTTTGGTTTTAGTTCTTAAAACTCGATAATGCGACAAAACCACATAGCCTAAAAAATCAATGCCCTGCCTTAATTTTCTGATGATGATTTTATTAGGATGCAAATCCAATTTTAAATTTTGCTGTAAAAATTCATTTATTGCAGGCACTAATTTTTTTAAATAATCTGCATCTTTATGGACTATAATAAAATCATCTGTGTAGCGCAAATAAAATCTGGCTTTGAGGCGATGTTTTATAAACTTGTCCAATTTATCCTGGTAAATATTGGCAAAAAGCTGGGAGGTCAGGTTGCCAAGAGGTAAGCCTTTACCTTTATTTCTGCAAAAACTTTTTATAATTACCTCAAGCAACCAAAACGCGTCTTTATCTGCGATTTCTTTCTTAATAAAATCCAGCAATAGCTGATGATCAATAGAATTAAAAAATTTCTTAATGTCGCATTTTAAGCAATAACAAATTTTAGTATAGTTTTCACTTGCCTTTCTATCAAAAGTTTCTAATCTTAATACTGCCTTGTGCGTTCCCTTCTCATTCCGGCAGGAATATGAATCATAAATAAAATTTTTATCAAAAATCGGATATAAAATCCGATAAACGGCATGATGAACGACTCTATCCCTTACTTCGGCTTTATGAATATGCCGCAATTTTGGATCTTTGAGATAAAAATCAGCATAATTTGAATGCCTGTAAGTTTTGTGTTTTAATTCCTGGTGGAGAGCAAATAAATTATCTTCCAAAAACATTTCAAATTTCTGCACATCAGGCTTTTTAGTTTTGCCGCGTTTAAATTCCTTCCATGAAATATAAAGATTTTCTAATGAAATAATTTTTTCAAAAACATGATTCCCGTCAACACTTTTTCTCCTCCCAAAATTATTCATGGTATTGCGGATTTTTATAAAAATATTTATAAGCTGAATAAAAAATTGCCCAAACAGGATAGGTTCGGCCTTAGCAAAAAAATTGAAGACATTTGCCTTGATTGCTTAAGTTTGGCAATTGAAGCCGCCTTATCAAATAGAGAATCTAAGCTCATTCTCATGCCTAAACTAAGAATCAAAATAGAAACTTTGAAACAATTAATCAGGCTGCAAAACGAACTGGCGATAATATCGGACATACGCTACTTAGATCTGCAAAGCCAGCTTCAGGAAATCTCCAAGATGGCGACTCGCTGGCAACAATTTTTAACAAACAAGAAGCCCGAATAAAGGACTTCTTGTCCGAGAAACTTCTGCACGGGCACGGAGCTTATCATTGTAGTTGTCTAGATTGTAGTAGTTGACGTTCAGCTTGTCATCGTTCCAGTTGATGTTGGGAACATTGCCATTAGGATTGCGCGAACCCGAATATTATCTGATTCCATCTGTATCACCGGCTTTTTATTCCTAAATCGCCTGCGTTTACTCCGCATCGCGGAGCTAAGTTTTGGGCCAATATCCGCTAAGGCGAATCCGCCCCACAGAATCAGATAAGCAGTTTCTATACTCAAGGCAAACCGCTATCCCGCGTCGCGGGACCGGTTGTATTAGCCTCTTTTATTTTATCATAAAATTTAAAACCCCACCTCGGCTAAAAGCCGGGCGGGGTAAGGGTACAAGAATACAAGATTCAAGTTTACGATTTGGCCTGAACCGAGCTTCGCTCTGGTTCAGGCAACTGCTGCACGGGCACGGAGCCCACCATTGTAGCCGTCCCGACTGTAGTAGTAGACGAACAGCCTGTCATCGTCCCAGCTGACGTTGGGAACATCGCCATCAGGATTGCGCGAACCCGAACAAAGCGTCACGTTGTTGATGTCTAGATGCTTGCCAGTTCGCCAGTGATAGAAAAGCTCCAGCAACAGACGCTCCGGGAGGGTAATCCCGATGATGCTTTCGGCTTTGCAGGTGTTAGCCGACTTATTTTTGTTCTCTTCGTCGGCCTCCTCTCTGTCCCGCAGCCGAATCGCGTAAGTGCGGTCGGTCTGACGATCCGACGTGATGGCGTCCAGATCTTCGGTATAGCGCCAGGCGCTAAAACGCTCCTTGCACTTGTCAAACAGCTTGTTCGGTGTCAGGCCTTGAAGCATGACCAAAAGCCAGTTGAAGCCTTCGCGTTCCTCGGGCAGTTGCAGATCCGTAAAGTCCGCTTCAAGCCCGAAAACTTCTTTGTAGAAACGAGCCCATTCTGACAGCATTTCCTCGCAGCCGTTGGCGCCGATGATCTCCTGGAAAGCATGGCCGATCGCTTTGATCAGCTTGCCTTTATTGCTGATGATCTTTTGCGCCGCTTCCTTGGTTAAGGTTGTGGGGATTGCCTGGACAAGGACAGAAATAATGTCCTTGATCTGGCCCAAAGTTGCGAAAACAGTTCCACTTTTTTTCATGGACAGTTCCTCCTTTGCGTTGTTTAGCCCGCCGGCTATGCTTCGGCTTTAGCCGAGCTTTTTTACCTAGCAAAAGCCAGGATTTTGAATGTTCAAAGATATTCTTATAATAGCATGTTTTGATAAATTTGTCAACAGCAAACCCCTATATTTTATCTAAAATTAGCTATGAAAAATCCAGGTTCGGGGTGAAAAATAGAACAGAAATCCTCACGAATTTCTATTTTAAATTAATGCCGCGGGAGAGACTCGACCAGAATCACGCATGGTTCTGCCCCGAACCATGTAAGGTTCGGGGCTGACTCTTTTTAAAGTGCGGGTGAAGGGACTCCCCGCCTCTGTTCGTTTCACTCACTCTGGACGAGGCTGGCGAACCCCCACGCCCGAAGGCACGTGGTCCTCCCGCCGTCGATCTCACTTTGTTCGAGCTATGGCGGAATAAATAAGCCTCTTGAGTATTTCAATAAATTTTAAATTAAAATAAAGCACTCTTTGGTGCGGGTGAAGGGACTCGAACCCCCACGCCCGAAGGCACGTGGTCCTAAGCCACGCGTGTCTACCAGTTCCACCACACCCGCAAAAAATAATGCTTTATAAAGATCTGATTTTAATTTAAAATTTTTATAAAAAGCGTGCCTGCCTCGCACTTATGAGCGAAAAAAATACAGTGCGGGGTCTACCAGTTCCACCACACCCGCAAAAGCTATTGATATCCAATAAACAATAATCAATATTCAACCTTTATTGGCTTGCCTTTCAAAGCATGGGTAGCCAACTACGGTTGGCGAAGGCCGAACAAATTCTAATAACAAATTTTTAAATTTTTATTTTGTCATTAGAATTTGAGTATTATTTATTGTTTGAAATTTAGTGTTTGGTTATTGGTTATTATAAACGTGGGGATGGAGAGACTCGAACTCTCACAGCATTGCTGCCACAGGCTCCTGAAGCCTGCGTGTCTACCAATTTCACCACATCCCCGAAAAAATAAATTCCAATCACCAGTAACCAATATCCAAAAATTTAAACGAAACTTATTATTATATTAAGTCGCCTGCAGGATTGAATTAATAATAAAATTGGCCAGTGAAAAAGAAGTCAGAACAATCACAATGCCAATAATGCCTGAAACCATAGTGTCTTTAGCTTTTTTAACTTTTTCCTCATTCCCGCCTGAAAGCATCCAGACAAAACCTCCGTATAAAATCACTACCACCGCGATAATACCCAGCAAGCCCATAGCCTGATTAAGCAACATAGCTATTGTTTCTCTTAAATCTCTTGTGCCTAAACCCAATTCATCCCGGATAATTTCAAGGCCTAAAAGATCATTACTAGCTGCCAATACAAAATTTGGCGCTAAAATAAGGGCTATGCTTACAATTATAATTATTTGTAAAAAATATTTTTTCATAAAATTAAAACTATTTTTTTATAATCTGCTTCACGCAAATCATAAAAAGATTTTAACAAAAATAGCCACAAAAGTCAATATTTTAGAAGGCTTAGCAAGAAAGCTAAAGTGTCCTATTTCAAAAAACATCTAAATGTTATATAATATTTATATAAATCTAATTTTATGCAAATTTATAAAGCAAAAAATTTCCCCAACTTAAACAACCTAAAAAAACATTCCACAAACACAAATTGACGAACATTTGAAGCTTTATGACGGTTATGTAAAAAACACTAATGCTTTAAATTCTTTGCTCAAAGAAAAAATCGCCAAACAGAATTTTGAGGGAGCGCCTTTTACTGAATTAGTGCGGCGTTTGGGTTTTGAATACAATGGCATGCGCTTACATGAGCTTTATTTTGAGAATCTTAATTCCAAAGGCGGTGATAATAAAAAAGCAAAAAATCTGACAAAATTGATTGCTGAAAATTTCAGCAATTTTAAAAATTTCAAATCTTATTTTTTAAAAGTAGCTGCTATGCGCGGAGTTGGCTGGGCGATTTTGTATCAAGATGTCAAAACAAAACAATTATCAGTTCACTGGATTAATTCCCATGAAGATGGCCACCCAGCTGGTTTTGTTCCTATTATTGTTATGGATATCTGGGAGCATGCCTGGACAGCTTATTTAAAACCAACTGAAAGGGCAAAATACATTGAAGACTTTTGGGCCAATCTGGACTGGGCTATGTGTGAAGAAAGATTAATCTAAAATCTACAATCTATAATCTAAAAATCTAATCAAAATGATCCAACAAAAATACGTCTGCCCGATTTGCGGGTTTGAATCAAACGGCGCAGGCCTTTGCCCATTATGCGATGACAATCTAGTCAAAGTCTGCCATTGCGGTTCAGGCAAATTTTCTGTTGACTGCTGTAATCTGGCTGACAATAGCGAGGATAAAACTGCCGAAGAAATGATCAAAGCCGAAGTCGCGAGTGAAACTTTAAGCGAAATTGCTAAAGAAGACGAAGCCAAACAAAAAGAAGAGGATGAATTAGCCAAGGTTGAAGAAGTTAAAGAGGATTAAATAACTTATCAAAATTATTCAAGCCGGCTTTAAAAACAAAAGGCTTGATTTTTTTATTGGCTTATGCTATTTTAAAAATAATCTTTAAAAATCTTAAGGGAGGGAAAAATGGCACAAGGAAAAGTTACCAAAGGCGGGAAACCTGTTGTTCTTGAAAGCAAAAAAAACAACCCTTTGCAAAAAATCGCCCAGCAACTGCTGGCCTACGCCCAAAAGGACCGAATCATAACTCCGCCAAACCGGACTGAAAAAATTTTTCTGGTTCATGATGTGGCTGAAAAACTAAAATCTCTTGGGCATAATCCCGGCGAAATCATGCCTAAAATGATTGATAAAGGTTATCTGGTTGCTGATTCCAAAGATCCTGAAAATTATTATGTTTTTACTGTGCCAGCCCAAGGGCTGCGTCTGGCGCCATATTTAACTTCTTGAAAAACTACTACAGGACAAAAAAACCCCGACTTTACAGAGGGGTTTTTCTATATCCGCCAAAAATTTAGTAAAGGCGGATTATTTTATTTTTCTCAACTGCCTATGATACTTAATCACGAACCTATGCGCCTCATCCCGCCCCTTAATCAAAATTTTCATGCCGGGCAATTTATTATCTAAATTCAAGGGTGCTTGGAGGCTGGCAAACCTCGTCGCTCGCGAGCGACGAGGTAAATAAATTTCTTCTTCGCGTTTTGCCAAAGAACAAATTGAGATATCAATTTTTAATTCCTTTAAAGCTTTAAGTGCCGCATTTAATTGACCACAGCCGCCGTCAATCACAACTAAATCCGGCGGCTTGGCCTTTTCTTGCTGCAAACGATAATAACGGCGTAAAACAATTTCATAAATCATAGCTGTATCGTTTTGCGCTTGTTTCCAGCGAATTTTAAATTTACGGTAAGCGTTTTTGTTAAACTGACCATTTGTCATCTGGATCATTGCTCCGACATTATATTTGCCTTGCAAAGTCGAGACATCAAAAAACTCAATTACCTTGGGGATTCTCTTTAAATCTAAAATTTCTTTTAATTCAACCAAACCGGGCTCCAGCCCTAAACTTGTTTCCAGATTATTTTTCACTAATTGTAAAAGTTTTAATTTATCGCCTTTGAGAGGAATTGTAATATCAACTTTAGATAAAATTTTAAACCCAAATTTTTTATTTTTAGTTTTTTGCAAATAACGGCTAATTAAACTTTGTTCATTTAATTTTTCCGGCAAAATCAATTCTCGCGGAATAAAATTAATTGAATAATAGTGTTTAATAAAATCTTCAACAATATTAGGATAATATTTAAAATCAAATTTATGGCGAGAAGTAATTACGCCTTTATCAATATTAAAAATCTGAAAATAAATTTGCGATTTTAAAACTAACCAATTAATCACATCCTGATCATATTTTTTCGGCACATCAATTTTTTGTTTTTCCTCAATTAATTTAATGGCTTTTATCTGATCGCGGTAAATTTTGGCTAATTCATATTGTTGCTGAGCGGAAACTTTTCGCATGCGCTTAATTAAATCCCGAATAATTGCTTTGGTTTCGCCTTTTAATAATCGTTCAGCATTTTTCACATTAACCAAATAATCTTCTTCTTTAATCAAGTCTTCACAAGGTCCAGTACATTTATCAATATGATACTGCAAACAAACCTTTTTCGGCATTTTATTGCAATTGCGCAGCTTAAAAATATTACGCAAAGTATTTAAAATAATGCGACGCGACGCGCCCTCAGTATATGGGCCGTAATAACAGCCGTCTTTAGTGATTTTGCGGCTATTAATTAGACGCGGAAATTTCTCATCAGTAATTTTTATATAGGCATAACGGATATCACCGCGCAAATCAATATTGTATTTGGGCTGGTATTGATGAATTAAACTTTGTTCCAATAACAAAGCTTCCACTTCATTTGAAGTGGTAATAAATTCCACATCAGCGATTTTATTGACTAAAAGCTGAGTCTTGGCATCCAAATTGCCTTTTGTGAAGTACTGAGCAATTCTTTTTTGCAAATCTTTGGCTTTGCCAACATAAATTACCTGGCCGCTTTTGTCTTTATATAAATAGCAGCCGGGTTTGTGAGGGAAATTTTTATAATTTATTTTCATGTTTTAATAAAATGAATTAGAGGAAGAATAAGAAAATAAGATTAGATGATAATAAGACTGAAGCAATTTAGATCCTATTATCCTCTAACTCATCTACTTCCTATAAATCATATAACTCCTATTTGCATTATACACCAAAACTAAAAAATCCCCTTTCGGGGCAATACAAAAACTTCTAAAATATCCATTAATATTCCAATTTTATATCTAATTTGGCTGCCAATTGCTGTATCCATTTCTCGTGGCGCTTTAAAGCACGGGTGGTGGAAACTGTTTCCTGAAAATAATCATCAACCTTTTTAGTCAGCCTGTCAATTGAATCTATGAGCTTGTTGAATTTTTCATCAATTTCACGCACTTCATCTTTTGTTGCCATCGTTTCCCTGATATTTACAATTTCAAAACTTAACCGACCAATATCTTCCTTGGTTGCCATTATTTCCTTTATATTAACAATTTCAATACTAAGATTACTAAGTGACGCTTTAGTAGCTAATGGCTCAATAAGCTCTTTAATTTCATTCTTAGTTGCAAATGCCTCTTTTAAATTTTGGATGTCTTCTTGGGTAAGCATATATTTGTATTTTTATGATAGCAAGATTATTTAAACTAGTCAAAAACACAAAAAACGCCCATGCCTGTATATTTTTTATCAATCTAGATCATCAATTTCTGCTTCAAGCTCTTATCAACCTTTGAAGCAGAGGCCTCTTTGTAATAGGCCTTGGATAAACCCTGTGGCAAATCAGGCATTTTACCATTTAATATCTCTTCAATAGTCAAAATTTGAATTTTAGGATATTCAGGTTTAGAGGTTTTAAGAGTTAAAGGGGTTGAAAATGTACCGGCTTCAACTGCCTCTTGAATCATTGGCTTGGTGGGTTTTTCTAAAGTAATAAAAATACCTGCTTCTGCTTTCTCGCGATCAACATCTCCTTTTAAAGTAGCAATATCACTTCTTTTTACTCCGCCACCTTTAACTTGAACTAATGCCTTGCCATATTCTTCCTTAGTATTTTTAATAAAATACATCACGCCATCAATTCCCTTATCCGCGCCCTTCATTTTACCTTCACTTTTATTACCTGCGGGCCTAGCGTTAATTAAATCCACTGCCCAGTGTTCAAATTGGAATGGATCTTTTTTAAAAAGTTCTCCTGCCCCTGTCAAATCTTTGGGGAATCCATCAACATTTATATCTTTTACATCCAATTTAAATTCATCCATTAATCTATGCTTAATTAAGTTAATTGATAAAGCAGTAATATCTATCCCGATCCAGTTTCTCTTTAGTTTTTCTGCGGCTGATACTGTTGTGCCGCAACCGCAAAAAGGATCCAAAACCCAATCGCCTTCCTTAGAGCTTGCCTTAATAATTCTTTCCAATAATGAAACAGGCTTTTGTGTTTGATAACCTAACGATTCAGCAGAAGATCCTTGTAATGGCTTGACATCAGAATCTACCCAGATATCGGACACAACTAAACCTTTAACATCTTTCAAATATTGTTTTTTCTTTATGCTGCCAGTAGAAGTTTTATATAATAAACCAGAATCCAACATTTCCTTTAATCTATCTTTGGTATAAAGCCAAGGAGCCTTTACGCCTTCGAATTCAAATTCTTTCCTTCCCTCATATTTCTGAATTCCCGCTGCAACTATTTCAATTAATCTAAACCTTCCTTTATCATCCGAATAGGAGTAAGGTTTTAAGCTATCTTCTGTTAAAGGACTATAAA
>DSBA01000059.1 GCA_011046145.1 Candidatus Uhrbacteria bacterium
CGCTGAATAATTTCTTGTTTTTGCTCGCTTGTTAATGTTGGAAAGCCTCGTGGCATAAATTTTTACTCCTTTCACTTCCAGGATACCATGAGACTACTTGTCTAGTATATGGGGGACAGGCCAATATAAACTTTTATAAACTGGCAGAAAAGCTGATCTTCAAAAACTACATTAGGAAGAAATGGACATGAACGATTATATTCGTCATTAAAAGCTTGCCTCCCTTGAGAATCTTCTTCGGGGTTTCTGCTTTGTTCTTCCACCCAGTCGCAAAAGTATCTGCCAAAAGGAAACCTAAAATAATTCACTGCTTCTTCTGAAGTATCCAGGCCTGTGATTCTAAGACATTCCCGCACGTCATTCCTCATACCTTCCTGACATTTTTCATATGTGTAAGATATGGGATTGCAAGTTAGCTTATAAGAATAAGCTAAAAATTTCAGGCAGGCAGATACTTTTTGTTCATGGCTCATAGGTTCTGCTGGGTCATAAATATTATTGCGTGGCAGCGACTTAGGTTCAGAAACATTTGAGCCTCTCTGGACAATTTGAGTAATGATAAAAATCATTATCCCAAACAATGCCAGGACTAAAAACAACACATGCCATCTTTTCTTCATTTTCCCCTCCTAATAAAAGCTACTCATTCCTTAAATTTACCTTTGAATATTTTATAGCAATTTTTCAAAAAAAAAGCAAACTGTAAGTTTAACCCGCTATCTGTGTTTGATTGAATGTAAATTAAAAGACGAGGTCAATAACTGACCTCGTCAAGTTGCGTTAAAGGTTAATCTGAAATCTCAAACCCCAAAGTTCATAGCCGTCAATTTGGGGCGTGACATCATAAAACCCCCAAAGCCGCAGCCTGTTCATCTGGAAAAAAGGCCCGTAAGCCAGCTGCTCCGGATCTTTGGTTTCATAATTGCCAAACGCTTCCAGGGCAAAGCCGATTCCAGTTTCATTCGGCAAATTGTACATGTACTCTGAATATACATAATAAGTATGCAAGGGCATGGGAGGATCCTCGCCCATTAAGGCTGGATTTTCCTTATGAACTGTGGACATGAACGGACAATTGTAATCATACTGGACAAAAAAGTAATTTTTTTCGCCATTGACTTCCAGCCACATGCTGGGTCCGGCTGACCAGCCAAAAGCATCATTTAGGGTCACGCCGAGCATGTAAAGGCTAAGCTTATCCGCGCTGACTCTGGCGCCCATGTACCCCTGCAAAGAAGCATAGCCGTTGTTGAGGGTGAGCACAAAGTTGCCCGAGCCATAAGCTGCCAAGCTTTCTTCTTCGTTGGCCCAAAACACATGATCAGCCGAAATCATCAGCTGCGAAGTCGCAGCTGTCCGGTCGCTGGCCTGGGCAGAAAACCCGCCCAAACAAACCAACAACGCCATTGCCATCACTGCCGTCTTTTTCATTTTTCAAGCCTCCTGTTTTTTTTGCCGAATTTAATTCGACTTTACAACTTAACATAGCCTGAAATATTTGTCAATAACAATTTGCCTCAAAATAAAAGCAGACGCCGAAGCGTCTGCGGTTGAGGGTTTTTGGTTTTGGCGCGATGATTACGGGATTGTTGCAGGAAGGGGCTGGGCGTCTTCTGTCTCTTTGTTTTTCCTGTTAGTCAGGATGCCTATTCCCTGCAGAACCGCGAATATCACACCGATGATCACACCGTTAAAAATCTTCCTCATTTTAAAAACCTCCTTTTTTTGCGTTTTGTAAACGCCTTCTCTCTTATATTTATATAATAACCCACTGGTTAAATTTGTCAAGAGGAATCTGTTTTAAAGTTTTTTAAAATAACTGAATAATTTAAATAAGCTTCTCAAAAGAGAAGCTTATTGTGTATTTAGGATTTGCTCTATTTCCCACAAAATTTTTTCAGGCTCAAGCTCGGTTAAAAGCCAATGGCCCATCTGCGGCAAAACAATAAATTTAACGCGGCGAAATGCCTGTTTTTCCCACTTGCCTTTGCTTAACTGCCAAAGCCTTTCAAACAGCCTGACAAGCAAATTAGGCTTAAGGTCAAGAAATTCAGCTGTGCCTTTTACCACCTTATAAGGCGTTATCCTGTCCTGCTTGCCGCTGAAAATAATAATCGGACAGGTAATGCCCTGGGGTTCAAGTTTCGTAGCCTTAGTTTTGTCCAGGCTCCAAAAACCCATCTGAAAACCGGCTTTACCAGACTCCCAGACCATCAATTCATAAATTGCTTGAGCTTCTTTTTCTGGAAGCTGGTTAAGCATAGAATACCGGACATCTTCATAACTTAACTTTATTGGCATTTTCCAAAAATTAGGCGTGGTTAAAACCGGATAAAAACTTTTAATGACTGTACGGCGCAACGCCAAAATCCCATAAGGCGCTGCCGGCGCCAAAAGGATTAAAGCCTTGGGATGCACACTAGGCAAGCTGGCAGTTTTCATGCTGATCAACCCGCCCATGGAATGTCCAATCAGAATAAAATCTTTTTTCAGCTTTGAAATTATTTTTTCAACATAATCAACATAATTAAGTATGCCAAGTTGCGCTAATTCAGGATTTGGCCGCTGAATTAAAAAACGGTCATGTAAAGGCAAAGTCAAAGTCAGGCACTCATAGCCTCTATCCTTAAAAAAATCAACCAACTTGCCAAAAAATCCAGCGTGACAAAACATACCGGGCACAAAAATTAAAACTGGTTTGACATTCAATTTAAACCCACCTCCTTTTTAGATTTTAAATAACAAATCCGAACATTTTATTATATCAAAATTTGCTAAATTGTCAAGTGTTTCGGATGGCAAACAGCAAGCATGCTAATTAAAAAAATACAAAACATCCTGTTCAGAATTATTTTTCGCAAAAAAGAAAAAAGCCCTTTAATGGGCTTTTAGAAAAAATAGCGGTAATAAATTACCAGCATAATCACGCCATTAAGCGGAATCAGGCTGGATGAAACTGAAACCAAAAGAGCGCGCTGCTTGCTGGCAAATGCCTTAAATAAATAAATTGACTGGACGAGTGCTGAAAGAAGCAGCATCAAAAGAGATATTCCTGCCGTGGTTTTGCTGACCAGCAAAACATGAATTTGCGGCAAAAAAATCAAAGGGATAATAAAGCTTGTCAAATAAATTAAACGATCCGCTAAAATATTAGCTGAATTTTTCATGATTCCCTCCTGAATTTGAATTTTTGCTTTTAAATAACAATCCTATATTATAAAAATAAAAAGCTGTCAATTGTCTTTTTATTTTACTATTTTAAGTATAAAGCAAATTAAATCCATGGCAAGAAAGAAAAGGCCATGAAAATTGTTAAATTTTATTGACAATTTTTTACTTTTTTAAAAAATCCGGCAGGATTATGGAAAAACATCTGTTAATAATTAATAACAAATTAATTCACATGCGAAGTTAAAAGCCAGGAAATAAAACCTGCCGCGGAGCAAAATCTTTATGAATTTAAAATAGAGACGCATTGCAATGCGTCTCTACAAATTCTCGCTCCGCGGCAGTAAAAATATTTTATTTAAACCAAATTTAAAACAATTTTTAAATGCTTCAGATCTTCTTCATGAAAATCCAACTGTTTTTGCATCCTTTTTTGCCAGCGCAAACCAAAAAGATGATCTTCTTTAATATCATTATTTGATTTGACCAGCGTATCCAAAGTCTGATTTATTTGCCTAATATCATCCCTGGTCGCCATATTCAATTCTATTCTCTCTAAACGATCTTCATGATTTAAAAGCATTGTTATAACCTGCTCAAACCGCTGATCAACCTGTTCAAACCGCTGATCAACCTGCTTAAATCGCTGGCCAACCTGCTCAAATCGCTGGTCAACCTGCTCAAATCGCTGGTCAACCTGCTCAAATCGCTGGTCAATCTGCTCAAACCGCTGATCAACCTGCTCAAATCGCTGATCAACCTGTTCAAATCGCTGGTCAACCTGCTCAAATCGCTGGTCAACCTGCTCAAACCGCTGGTCAACCTGCTCAAATCGCTGGTCAACAAACTTAAAGCGCTGATCCATACGACTTGATAGTGAATCAATTTTGTTATCTAAATTTTTAATTTGTTTTTTATCCATGCCTTTAATAATAGCATAAATTACTCAACATTCACTACTCTGACCTGCAAAACTCTTTCAATCTGCTCTGGCGCTACTCTAGGATAATTCTTTATGGTGTTTTCAAAAACAGTATATTGCAAAGTTTTATTATCCAGCCATTTAATGTCAAAATGATTGCTTAAAGCGCCATAACCAGCATTTAAAGTTTCGCTTTCTGGTAAATTAACCAAAGTCAGGGCCTTGTCATTAACCAAGTCCAAAATTTTTAAAACCTGGGCTTCGTCTGCTTCCAAAGCTAAAGCCATTTTGTTTTGATCTGGCGACAAAACTCGAGCGCCAAAATCTGAAAGTTCTCGTGAGATTTCTAAAATAACGCATGAACCATTTTCTAAATTAAAGCTGAAAAGCTGGCTAAGCGGCCTGTCAGAACCAGGATTAAAAGGCTGCAAAATAACCAAACCAGAATCAGCTGGCTGGGCATAAACCATCATTTCAATACCGCATAAGGCTTTGAAATCCTGATAAACAACTTCGCTGGTTTTAATTTGTAATACCATTTTTTCTTCATCTGTTATGATTTCGTAATCAAAAACACCGTTTTCACTTTCAACGCCATCTTCAGTATCTTCTGCTTGTTCAAGATCAGATGTTAAATCCGCCTCTTTGTCCAGCTGATTCAAATTTGAATTAATATCAAATTTCAGATCGCAGGCGCTTAAAATTAAAACTAGCGGCATGAGAAAAATTAAAATTTTGATTTTAGGCATAATTTTTTAAACTTAGTTAATTAAAGTGACTTAAGTAAATTTAATCAATTAAACAAGACAAATTATTTTTAACTTAATTTATTTGCCCTGCTTACCAGCTTAATTTACTGAAAAAAATATTTTTAAAAATTTCAGTTTTCTCCAACAATCCTATACTAAGCTTAACAGATTTTCAATTTTAATCAAGTTATATAAATAGTAGTTTTTAAAGAAAAGCCTCCACTAAAAAGTAGAGGCTTTAAAATAAATTAGTTGCTTTTTCTCACAGCTCGGTAAAATAATAGCAAAATTAATGGCTGAAGAATGGCTAAAAAGTTAACTAAACTTTCTAGACCTTCTGGCTCTTTGCCATTTAGTTGACAACCCCAGGTAATCTGCCCGCCGTTTTCTGAATAACTGCCATTGGCAGTCACGGAATTTGAATCCGGAGGCGGATCCAGGGGATTGTTTTCAATTTCATTAAGCACAAGATAAAAGATTAAATTTCTGCCGCCTAAACCATTATCAACTGTAGCGGTAATTTCCACGCCTTGCACTAAAAGCTTATGGCCCGGCAAAATTCCCCAGCTTGCCAGCCAGGTATTGTCTTCAAAAAGGACGTTACAGTAAATAGTGTCAGAATAAGAAATACTGACAGTCTGTTTTTTAAGGCCATTGGCAAAAATAACATTGGACCAAGCTAAGCCCCCGCCCTGGCAGTGAAGTTCAGGATAATTATAACTGCCCTGGTACTCAAAGCTCAAAGTGCCGTTAGAATAAATTGTCACTGCATCTTCTGGGTTAGGCGGCGGCGGAATGGGCTCTGGTTCGGGCTCTGGTTCTGGTTCGGGCTCTGGCAAAGGTTCTGGCAAACTGCCGCCCCCTGTGCCAAAATCCCCTTCATAAACCAAAATCAAAGTGTCCAATGCCACTTTATGGCTAGCCACGCTGCTTTGAGGGCTTGAAATTCCAACAGAATATTGCCAATCGTCATAAAAGTCAAAAGTGCCAAGATAGGCTTTTTTATTCTCATTGTTATTAACTTGGCTGATATTTACCACATACGGATTGGCCAGTCCAGTACGGTTATGCCAAATCTCGTAACGGACATTATCAGCCTGGGCATAATAGCGCGGAATAATCGCATAAATTGACCAGGCCCCGCTTATTGGCACGTAAAAATTCCAGGAAGCCGGGCAATTATCTCCGGCGTTTTTCAGCCAGATATGATTGGCCCAACCAACAGGAGATAAAGGCAAGCCGTCATAAAGCCTGCCTTGCCGCTGCCAGCAAGCCAGGTCAAATTCCACATCAACCAAGCCATTTAAATCACGGTCATAACCGTGAATGTAAAGGCTGAATTGATTGCCATTGACCAAGTCACGATTATTCTCAATGAATTCCAGCGGATCCACAAAGTAATCCAGATAAGCCAGGTCATCAACCGGCCAATAGCCAGCGCCAAGCTGGCTGTAGCCATTAATCCTGATTTCAAAATGCAGGTGCGGGCTATAATTGCCATTGCCATCGCCAACCGTGCCAATTTGCCAGCCTTTTTGCACATAAGTCTGCTGTTTGACCAACTGGCTTTGGCTGATTATTTGCCCGTCAGATTTTATGACTTTAATCTCATTCAAATGACCGTAAAGCACAAATATTTCATTCACAACCGAGCCATTGCTTAGGGTGAAATATTTGCCGGGCAGTGATTGAATGCGCAGAATCAAGTAATTGCCCCAACCGCTTGTCCAGCCAAAATTCCAGATCAAAGCATTGCCAATGGCAAATAGCGGCTCGCCAAAATCATTGACGCCCTTTAGGTTCAGATCAATGCCCAGATGGATCTTAAGAAGAAAAGCAAACAAGGAACCAAAAGGCTGGTAATCATACCAGGCGCCAATAGGAATCTGGCTGTCTATTTCAATTCGGTGAATTTTTTCAGCATTGACAGGAAACCTTAGGCTATCAGCATAACGGTAATCCTGAACCGGCTGCTCTAAAGTTATACAGCCTTCAACCACTTCACTATTTAGCGACCCTTTAAAAGCATTCAATCGGTAGCAATACTGGCCAGGGCTTAAACCCGCATCAGTATAGGTTTTTGTATTAGCTGGCAAAGTCGCCAAATATGTCCAGTTACGGCTAAGCAAAAATCCGTCTTCATCATCAGCATTATCCTGCCAGTTCAAAACAATGTTTTGACCGTTTACAGCTAGAGTCAGATTAGAAGGCGCGGCCGGAGCAACCGGTTGCGGTTCCACAGGATCTGACTGCCAATTAAATGTTACTGTAATCGGTCCGCCAGGTTCATAAGCAATATTACCAGCCTTGTCTTTCACCCAAAGCGTAAAAGTGTAATTGCCCTGGACCGGCGCTGTAAAATTACAGCTGGCAGAAGAACCGGCAAATTCCTTATAGTATTGGTTTGGCAAACCAGAAGGCGTCCAGCCGGACAGATTATAGCCAGAAGGGACAACTGCATAAATACGCAAAGCTTCTACGCCGCTCAAATTATCACTGGCCAAAACATAAATGGTAAACTGGTTTTGGCTTATAATTTGACCGTTGTAGAGGTTGCTAAAATACGCGTCAGGCAGAATTTGGTCGGAAATAACTTCCACTTGCGGACCATATTCCCAGGTGCCATCACTTTTAAAAACCCAGTAAGTAATGACAAACTTCTGGTTGGCAATACCGTCTAGACGCCACATTACCCGCTGGGTAACATAGTCCAGATCATAGTACCACCAGCCATTAGCGTATTTCCAGCCAGAATTTAGCCCTTGGCTATTATCGGACAAGCCCCTTACATAAGCACGCCACCAAACATAACTGCTGGCATTATCCACGCCAAATTCAATGCCGTTTTCATTGGTAGGATTCATTTTAATGTGAAGTTCGTGAGCCCAAGACTTGCCAGCCATTAGAAAAATAATGACTGCCACCATTGCCGCTAAAAGTCGTTTTTTCATTTCTTTCTCTTTTCCTTTTCTTAATTTGCTTGGGCTGGCTCGGCTTATGCCGAGCCAGCCCAAGGTTAGAGGCCTTGCTTTTTGGTTAACCAATTAACGTGCCTTTGCTGTTTTTAATTTCCTTTATTTTTTCTTTCCTTCTCCTTTCCGCGGGGATTTGGCTTGCGCCAAATCCCCGCGGCTTACCAGACAGTTTGCAAATCACTTTTCAACGCGCCCAAAATTGTTTTTAAGATCTTATCTATCACCTCCCTTTTTTTGTTATTATTTTTAAAAAATCACCTCCTTTCCTTTTTTATTCGGGCAAAAATTGAATAACCAAAATTTATTTTCAAGCAACTAATTTTTCAAAGAACATTTTTATCAACAAAAAAACACTTTCAAGCCTGAAAGCGCCCCGCTCCTTTTCTGTATTTTTTTATTTTTGTTTCCCCCTTCATTTTTTTAAAATTTTACAATTTTTATTTTCTACTTTAAAAATATCATGGCTGTTTTTTTAAGCAAGAGCCGATTAAATAAAATTTCTGTTAAACTATCCTGACA
>DSBA01000079.1 GCA_011046145.1 Candidatus Uhrbacteria bacterium
GGGGCCGAACTAAGCGCCCCAAACAATGCTCCAAATAAACCATACGCACTAGCGCATTGAGGCCCCCAGCAGTTTTTTGTGGTACTTTTTTGCTGCCAAAAAAGTACCGAATATTTCACTTCATGGGTGTATTTTTATATACAAATTTTAATCGCTTTGGATTTTTCAATTAACACAGCCTTCCTTACTTTTTACTCTGTAATTAATCAACGTATTATCATTATTACCCAAGGGCTTCGCTCCAAACGCACACGCCCAGCACCATACGGTGCTGGGCGCTTTTTCTTATAAGAAAAAAGCCCCTTTGTGTTTTTACAAAAAGGCTTAAAATTTTTCAGGCGAGATATCATCTTTTTCAAAAGGAACTATCCTCATATGAATCAGGGCCTCAAAATTTTTTCCGACCTCAGCCATAGCTCTAGCTTCCATATACCTGATAAAACGATGAAAGCTTAAATTTCCGACTGTTTTGCTTTCGCTCTCTGCCAAATCTACTCTTCTGTAATTTTCGAAATGATCAGTTGCGCTATTAACGCTTTTAACTGCGTCCAAAAGCACGTTTGCCGTAATTCTTATTCCAGCAGCAAAAGGCATTATTTTTATACTCACAATTGTTAATTTAGAGGTCTTTAATTCTTTCACGCACCTGAATAAAACTTCCTCGTACAACTTCTTCAAATCAGCAACAAATTGCTCGCTGATTATAGTGGGAATTTCACAAATATTCAAAGAATTTTTACTTGATGGCTTTAGTTTAACACAAGCGTTAACATGAAATTGTCCGCCCATTATTTTTCACCTCCTTTCCTGGTTTTTCATAGCTTTATCTTTTACGAGTAACAGTTGGCCGCTGTTCAAAAGAACAAAACAAACAATATTATAACATAGCAAAAAAAACACCGCCTGTCAATGTTCTGCCAATAAAAAACAGCTTTTAAAAGCCGTTTTTTATTTGGAAATTTTTTTTAATATTGCAAATAATTTTCATTTGGAATCACCTGAATCCAAGTGGTTCCACCATTAAATTCAATTTCCCGGCCTTCATTATCAAAATATCTTTCTCTTTTTTCTATTGACTCTTTTACCCAGCTGCCTTCAATTGCCTGGCCATCCCTAAAAACCCAAGCTTTGCCTTCGCCAATAGTCTCTATCTTTTTTCTGCCCACAGAATCCAAGACTATCATCTTATTAACCTGAACAACGATATTTTTGGCTTTTAACCATTCACCGTCGCTCATTTTCTGAACCTCGCCTCTTTGATAACGGACATAATTATTTTCTTCCCGATCATAACGCCAAATAACCTTATAATAATTATTAGTATAAGAAACTATAATGTCTCCAATTTCATCAGGCCTTTTTTCCAGTTCCAAATCACTTTTATACTGCCACATCTCATAATCAATAGATTCGGTTAAATTTTTGTCCTCCAAAGCCTTCTGAATTAATTCAGAAGAAGTGTAAACATTATGAGGCGCTACCCGCCATTTAGTATCGCGCCAATAATACTTGGACTGAAAAAACTGATCTAAATCTATTAGTTGATAATCTTTACTTTTAATTTTTTGCAAAGCTTCTGGAGAGCCCCCCACGTGCATATAAAGAGGCTTAAAAGGTTCAACCCAATCAAGGTAATATGGCCGAGCTGAACGAACCGGACCGATTTTATCTACTTTATCATCAGTCGCGTAAATTGCCACAAAACGCGGGATTGATGCTTCAGTAATTGCTTCTATTACCAGCTGGGCCTTATCCAAACCGCTTAATGGCCAGGCGTCAGCCGCATTTTCTATCATAACAGCCACAGGATATAAGCTTTCCTCGGCTCGGCTAAAAACTTCCACGCCGTCAATCTTGCGGCGGATTATTTCTTTTTCCTCACCCGCTCTAAAAATCAACTGGGGCTCGCTTATTTTTTTGTAATCTAAAACTCTAACCAAGCTGCAACCCGCTAAAAATAAAATTATAAAAAATAAAACAAATAAACTAACAGTCTTTTTCATTTTTTAGCAATAAATACGCCCCGCTAATTAATATTTTTGCGAGGCATATTTTTTATAAACTAATTATTGTTTTTTCTCCGCATTTTTTTCGTTATTTTCACCTTCTACTTCTTCAGCTTCCTTGCCTTTTTTCTCTGCCAATTCTGGCTCGCTTGGAGCTTCTGCAGCCGGAACTTCTACTTTTTCTTCTTCTGGTTCAGCAATAAAGGCGACTGCTTCATCAAGCGATTCTGTAATTTTTATCTCTGGAGGCACTTGCAAATCTTTTATATGGACAGCGTCATTAAATGCTTTTAGGCTGGACAAGTCAACTTTGATTTTATCTATCAATTCCAAATACTTGGGAAGGCATTCAATTTCCACTTCATCGTAATTTTTAACTAAAATACCGCCCAATTCCTTGACAGCCGGGGCTTCATTAATAAATTCTAGTTCAACTTTAGTGGTTACTTTTTCATCTTCCCTGACCTGATAAAAATCAACATGGATAATTTCATCTTTAACAGGGTCTGTCTGAACAGATTGAATCAATGTTTTGACCGGATTATCCTCTTCTATCTGCAAATCAACCAATCGGCTTGAGCCGGCAGATTGGTAAATTTTAAGAAAATCGCTCTTTTTAACACTTAAATTCTTATTTTTAACGTCGTGTCCATATAAAACACCCGGGATTAATTCTTCAGACCTAAGCCCGCGGTTTTTCCTCCCTAAAACTTTTCTGGTTTTTGCTTTTAAATAAGTCATATTTCAAAATTAATTTAATCTTTATTTTTAATAACCTGACCGGCAAAGTCCTTATTTTTTAACGCTTTATGAATATTAATCATTTCATCAGCGCTGATTTCTGCCTTGTCTTTAAATTTATAAACGTCATTGAAATTTAAGTCCGTAATCAAGCCTAAAGAGCTTATGCCGCTGGCTGTTTTTAATATCAAAGCCAGCATAAAACTTTTGCATTTATGGCATTGGATATGGACTAAATTCAAATCATTCTTGCCTTCCACAACCCTGGCTTTTAATGGGTTTAAGTCTGAATCGCACAAAGGGCAATAAGCTACCATTTTTATTTCTTCGTCAAAAAAATAAGGCAATTTGCCAAAATTATCCATAAGCCTAATGATAAAAATAAATTTATAAAAATATATTAAATGATTTTAGGAAAATTGTCAACAAAATGCATCTCATCTTGGGCGCGAAAAAAGTTAATTTCTTACTGCGATTGATTCAACCACGCCCACCAAAACCATATTTACTATTAATGAACTGCCGCCATAGCTTAAAAAAGGCAAGGTTATGCCAGTAATGGGCAAAAGGCCCAAATTGCCGCCGATATTAATTGCTAATTGGATAAAAAATAAAATTAAAATTGAAACTGCCAAATAAGCGGCAAAATTGGAGTGAGCCTCTTTTGCGATCTTAATCAGCCTGTAAAATAAAAAACCGAAAAGAATAAAAAGCAAACAAATGCCTGCAAAGCCCAATTCTTCAGCCAAAACAGCAAAAATAAAATCAGTCTGGCTTTCAGGCAGAAATTTTAGCTGGCTTTGAGAGCCAAAAGCCAAGCCTTTACCGAAAACTTTGCCCGAACCAATGGCTATCATCGCCTGAGTAATATTATAGCCGCTGCCAAGAGGATCTAGTTCTGGATTTAAAAAAACACGCACTCTTTCTTTCTGAAAATCCTGAAAAACAAAAAACCATAGAACCAGGCTGCTGATTACTAAAATCACGGCCAAAGAAAATAAATGACTTTTTTTTATGCCTGTTATCAAAACCAAAGCCAGCCAAAGGGCAAATAAAATTATGGCTGAACCAAAATCGGGCTGTAAAAAAACCAAAAGCACCAGCAAAAAAGCTCCCAAACTACTTAAAATAAGATATTTTAACTGGCTGATATATTTAGCCTTATCGCTCAAAAACTTGCTTAAATATATTATCAAACAGATTTTTGCCAATTCAACCGGCTGGAAAGACCAGCCAAATAATTCAATCCAGCCAGCCGTTCCCCTGATTGTCCTGCCCAAAAATAAAACCGCCACCAACAAGCAAACTCCCAAAGCATATAAAACCGCATTATATTTTATTAAAACTTTATAATCAATAAAAAATGCTATAAAAAAAATAATAAACAAGCCGCAAATAAAAAAAACCGCTTGTTTTTTAAAATTCAAAAGAGATTGTTCAGACTGGCTGCCCAAAGCTATGCTATAAAGCAAAATCAGCCCCAAAATTACTATTAAACAAACAGTTATTAATAAAAGCCAATCAAATTTTTTAAAAACCAAGCTAAGTTTTTGCGGTTTCATAATTTAAAGCTCAAAAAATCTAAAATCTCAAAAAAACATTCTCATCTAAAATATTGACTTCAGGAATAATATCCACGCTGGTTATCCTGGGCAGCGCCTGGAAAAAAGTTACCGCAGACTCCCTGGTCTGGCCGCTTAAAAAACTTTCCAAAACTATCTGATTAACAGCCGCTATCTGGTTGCCGGCTTTTAAAAAAACTAAAAAATTAACATTTCTGAAATTATAAGCGCTCTCATTAACGACTTTAAAAATTAAACGATTAACAGGAATCTCCTCGCCCACGCCAAGCTCCCTCGCAGACAAAAACTCTGTTTCTTTTATATCAAATCTGTACCTTTCCTGATATAAATTTTCAAAATTAATCTCTTTTTCCCAGCTTACATCGCTTAAAACCAATTGGGAAGCCAGGTTGCCTCTTTCCAAAGCCAAGCCGAATAAATTTTTTCTTTGCCCGGGCAGAATAAATCCTTGCCGCTTGGCAGTTAATTCTTGGCCGATTTGGAATTGATAATTAAAAGATGCCCACCATTTTTGGTTCGGATTTGCGATCTCGGCAATAATATCATACTTATCACGGTTGGCAAATGATTGCATTTGGCCGATCTGAATTGGCTGCGGCAAAGACAGCTGCCTTAATGCCTGGTAATCTGAATTTGGAGTTGTGAAATCAGTTATTATCTGTTGATAATCATCCTGAAAAATAGCCAAATTAAAAACTAACAAATATAAATTATAAGCAGCCAATAAAATGATTATTACAGTCAAAACAACTGTCAGAATGTTTTTCAAAAGCAATTTATGCTTCACATACCAATAAGAAAAACCTATTTGTTTTTCGTAAAATTTGTCTTCATTAACCATAATTTTTTAAAAATGCTAAATACTAAACCCTAAATTCTAAACAAATTCAAAATCCAAAATTCAAGTTTCTTAATGTTCAAAAAATATTCAAAAATATTTTTGTCTTTTGAATTTTGTCTTTTAGATTTATCAAATATATTATACCATTTATCTCCACATAACAAAAGGGCGTAAATACAGCAAACTTGAAGCGGTTTTAAATTAATGCTATAATTAAAATAGACAAGCGATCATCTGTGTCGCTTCTTTGCTTATTTTTAAAACAACTAAGCCTAAAGGGATAATAGAAATTAATATAATATATGCCTAAAAAGAAAAAAGAAAAAATCATAAAAAAAACAGGCAAATCAGAGCCGCAACGCAAAAAAAACAAAAAAGCTGCCGCTGAATATACGGCCAGCCAAATTACTGTTTTAGAAGGCCTTGACCCGGTCCGCAAAAGGCCGGGCATGTATATTGGTAATACTGCTGAAGCAGGCCTGCACCATTTAGTTTGGGAGGTGGTTGACAATGCCATTGATGAAGCCATGGCAGGATTTTGCGATCAGACCATTATTACTCTTACAAACGACGGCATGATTTCAGTCGCTGATAATGGCAGAGGCATACCAGTTGAAAAGCATAAAGTAACAAAAAAATCAGCCCTGGAAACTGTCTTAACCAAACTTCATGCCGGCGGCAAATTTGGCGAAGGCGGCTATAAAGTTTCCGGCGGGCTGCATGGCGTCGGAGTTTCTGTGGTTAATGCTCTATCAGAATATATGAGAGCTGAAGTCAAAAGAGACGGCAAATTATGGGTCCAGGAATACAAGCGCGGCAAGCCACTTGGCAAAGTAAAACCAATCAAAGCCATCAAAGGCACTGGGACCAGAATTACTTTCAAGCCCGATACTCAAATTTTCACTACCCTGGAATTTAAATTAAAAACAATTTTAAACCATTTGCGCCAGCAGGCATATTTGACCAAAGGCGTCAAAATTATTGTCAGAGATGAAAGGGATAAAAAAGATAAAAAGGAATATGCGTTTTATTTTGAAGGCGGCATTGCTTCATATGTCAGGTATTTAAACCATAAAAAAGAGCCAAAACACGAAAATATTTTTTATACACAAAAAGAAGCGGATGATGTCTCGGTAGAAATCGCCTTGCAATATGTAGATGAATTTAATGAAACAACTCTCTCTTTTGCCAACAATATCCATACAATTGAAGGGGGCATGCATTTAATCGGTTTTAAAACAGCGCTGACCAGAAGTTTAAACAATTTTGCCCGTTTAAAAAATATCTTAAAAGAAAAAGATGACAATTTGACAGGCGATGACACGCTTGAAGGAATTACCGCTATTGTCAGCGTTAAATTAAAAAATCCCCAATTTGAAGGCCAAACAAAATCAAAACTGGGCAATGCTGAAGTCAAATCCATTGTTGATAACATAATGTCTGAACATTTTGGCATATTTTTAGAAGAACATCCTCGGGACGCTGAAGCTATTATCGGCAAATGCCTCCTGGCTTCCAAAGCCAGGCTGGCGGCAAAAAACGCCCGAGAAAATATTTTAAGAAAAGGCGCTTTGGAAGGCCTGACCTTGCCTGGAAAATTAGCTGATTGTTCAACCAGAAATTCAGAAATTTCAGAACTTTACATAGTAGAGGGTGATTCTGCCGGCGGCTCTGCCAAGCAAGGCCGCAACCGTGAATTTCAAGCTATCTTGCCTTTACGCGGCAAAATTCTGAATGTGGAAAGAGCCAGGATTGATAAAATGCTGGCTAATAATGAATTAAAATCTTTAATTATTGCTCTGGGTACAAATATCGGCGAACAATTTAATATTGATGATCTGCGCTACGGCAAAATTATTATTATGACCGATGCTGATGTTGACGGCGCCCACATCAGAACATTGCTTTTAACATTATTTTACCGCTATTTTCCAGAATTAATCAAAAATAGCCATATTTTTGTGGCCAAGCCGCCGCTTTACCGCATATCTAAAGGCAAAGAAGCTTATTTTGCTTATACAGAAGAAGAAAAAAATCAAATACTAGCTAAATTTTCCCAAGACAAAACAGCAAAAGAGAAAAAGAATAAGAAGATAGAAACAGAAACCATTGCTGAAATTGAGGCCGGAGAAGAGGGAGAGATTGAAACCAAGGCAGGCGCTCGCATTTCAATTCAAAGATATAAAGGTTTGGGTGAAATGAATCCAGAACAGCTCTGGCAAACCACCATGGATCCCCAAACCCGAGTCCTGAAACAAATTACAATTTTTGACGCGGCCAAAGCTGATGAAATTTTTGAAATCCTGATGGGTAATGAAGTGGAAAACCGCAAAAAATTTATCCAAGCCCATGCCCAGTCAGTTAAAAATCTGGACATTTAATTAATAAAAATATTTTATATTTTCCAATTAAAAAAGGACCAATCTTGCATTGGCCCTTTTTGAAATTCCGCAGATTAATTGATCAGCCCCAGGCCTTCGTCCTCTAAGATCAATTCCCAGAGGTCAAAAATGCACTGCCCGACCTCCCGCAGATTTTGCTCTGTCTGGCGGCTAATCTCATCTGCCCGAGTGAGCAAAGCTTTGATTTCTTTCCTCATTTCAATCCTCCTTTTTGGATTCAATAAAAGCTCCTTCCAACTCCAAAATAGCAAAAAACTCTTCTTCGCCATTGGCATGAACAAGTTTTAACCGACCGCCTTTCTTGTAATGCTTAAAAAGAACAATAAAAAGTTTTATCGCGGTCCGGGCTAAAAAACTCAAAGAAATGCCAAGTTCTGCTGTCATTTCTTCGTAAAAATCAATTTCTCCCTTGCCCAGCCTGATAGTAAAAGTCCGGCGATCCACTTTCCTTCCCTGCTTCTGCCCCAATTCTTTCTCCATTTTCCGCCTCCTCTTTTTAGTTTAGAGCTCTAATGCCACGCCGTGCTAAATTTAAATGGGTAAAGTCCGATTTTCGGACCAATTAATCGTTAATAATTAGCTTATATAAGCGTTTTTCCTGTTCTTTTAAATTTAAATTTCTGTTATTATATCTCCAGACGTATTCTCCTAGATAAA
>DSBA01000014.1 GCA_011046145.1 Candidatus Uhrbacteria bacterium
TGCCTATACCATTTAAATCGTTCTTCCCTTGTATATTTTGTCTTATTCATATGCTTAAATTTAATAGTTAACATGTGTTACCCTTAAGTATACTATCTGTAACCCCTTGGTGTTAACTATACACCCCCTTTTCCAAGAACGGAAATCTTGATAAAGTAATTAAATGCTGATCCAGCAGAAAAACAAGTTTGCGTTCTTAGATAAGGTTTTGAAAGAATATTTCAGTCAAAGGAGGAGAGTTTGGAAAGAATCGTAATGGTGTTCCTTTTCTGGACAAGCCGCAAGGTTGGGGACCTTGGCAGGTAAGTCTGGACACTGTGTGACCACAGGGCCCAAAAAGGAGGACTGATGAAGAGATTCACCAGCGGTTTTCTCTATCTTTTGGGGGCCTGGGACCCCGAGTACACCCAGGTGCTGGAAATTTCCAGTAAGGTATAGGCGTTGCGTCAGCCCCGGATCAATGGGTGGGGTTTTAACCACCTAGATTAGATGCAACAGTTTGCTCGTTCCAACATTCAGCTGGATGGAGGAGCTCTCCATGAGAATGAAAACCTGTAATTAAGCTGGGGATCCTGGTCCCCTGATCAACACCAGGAATTCCAGCCCCATCATAGGCTGGCAGACCGACTGACATTGGGCCTAAAACCTTGTATAGCTTGCCCTAAAAAAGGGGGAGATTTATGGGTTGTCTCTGACAATTCCAAGTCCCAAGAAATCAAAAAACAGGGAAGCTGGCAAGGAAACAATGTCCGACCGATGGGTACGGCATAAAGCCGTTGGTTTAACAAATGTTGCCGGGTTTTCTCCTACCCGTCTAAAAAAGAGACGTAAGCGGCCGTCGCTTTTACTGCCGCAGCCAGGTACGAAAACCCTGGATTTTTTAATTCCTAAAAAAGTACCACTTAATAAAAAAAGACAAGCTATTAACTTTTATAAAGGATTTTAGTCCTCGTGCAGCCACTAAAGTGACCTGTAAAATTAAGGCTTGTCTTTTTTGTTTGACGGTAGTAGTTTTTTTATTTGCCTTTTAAAGCGTCTTTTAAGGCTTTGCCTGATTTGAATTTGGGGATGGTGACTTCGGGAATGTCAATTTTTTCTGAAGGCTTTTGCGGGTTAACGCCTTTCCTGGCATGCCTGATTTTGGCGGAAAAAGTGCCAAAGCCAGCCAAGGTTACGCTGTCCCCGGTTTTAAGCGCGTCCATAATTGAATCCAAAATCGTTTCAATCACCTCCTCGACCTGTTTTTTTGTTAAGCGGGTTTTTGAGGCAACTTCCTCAATTAGTTTGGCTTTATTCATAGGTGGGAGATTAGTTATTAGTTATCGGAATGAATTTATATTGTAATTGCCATGTTAATACGTTCAATTCTAACTGCCTTTTGGGTTTTGGGGTTAATTTCCAGATAAACACCATTAATTTGGGCTGGTCCGTTTTCTGGAATTTCAGCAGACTGGTTAATTTGGCTTAAAAAATTTTGAATAATAATATTTTTATCCAGGCCAATAACAGAATCAGCTGGTCCGCTCATGCCAATATCAGTAATATAAGCCGTGCCTTGGCTAAGAATTTTTTCATCAGAGGTCTGAACATGGGTGTGGCTGCCAATCAGGGCAGATATTTTGCCATCCAGATAATGTCCCAAAGCGACTTTTTCACTGGTTGCTTCGGCATGGAAATCAATAATAATAGCGCCAATCTTTGTTTTTTTATATTTTTCCAGGATATTATCAATGGTTCTGAAAGGGCAATCAAAGTCTTCACGGAAAAACACCCTGCCTATTAAGTTTACCACAAGCAAAGAATTTACGCCAAGTTTAATGATTTTTTCGCCTTGGCCCGCAGCCCCGGCCGGATAATTGGCTGGCCGGAGCAGATTGGCACTTTTTTTGTTTAAAATTTGCCAGGCGTCTTTTTTGTCCCAGACATGGTTGCCAGAAGTAAAAAGATCAATGCCGGCTTTGGACATTTCATCTAAAGTTGAGACAGTCACGCCCCGGCCATGGGCTAAATTTTCAGCATTGGCCAAAATTAAATCGGGCTGATATTTTTTCTTTAAATCAGGCAAAGCTTTTTTGATAGCCTGGCGGCCTGGTTTGCCAAAAATGTCGCCGAAAAAAAGGATTTTGAGAGGAGTCATAATTTTAAATTCAAAAGCCAAATAATAAAAGACAAAACAAATTTAAAGTTCAAAGCTCAAAAATTAGTTTGAATATTTGGATTTTATAATTTTGAGCTTGTTTTGAATTTGGAATTTTGTTTTTTGCATTTCAAGTTTACCTAGCGTATTCTGTTATTCTCATTTCCCTAATAACATTAACTTTGATTTCGCCGGGATATTTGAGCTCTTCTTCTATTTTATGGGCAATGTTTTGGGCTAATTTGGCAGCTGCCAGATCATCTATTGATTCTGGAATGACAAAAACTCTTACTTCTCTCCCCGCTTGAATCGCATAAGTTTTTTGCACGCCTTCAAAAGAATTAGCCACGTTTTCCAATTCTTCCAGCCTTTGCAGATATCTTTCATAAGTATCTTTGCGCGCGCCTGGCCTTGCGCCTGAAATGGCGTCTGCTACTTTTACAATAATGCCTTCTAATGTTTTGGGGGCGTCTTCATGATGGGCAATGCACATATAAGCTACGTCTTCCGGCATGTGGAATTTTTTCATAATGTCATAACCTATTTCAGGGTGTCCGCCCTTAACTTCATGGTCTACTGCTTTGCCGATATCATGGAAAATACCGCCTTTTTTGCAAACAGTAACATCAGCTTCTAATTCTTCAGCCAAAAGTCCGGCTAAATGAGCAACTTCCAAAGAATGCAAAAGCACATTATGGCCGTAACTGGTTCGGAATTTTAACCGGCCAAGGATTTGGACCAGTTTTGGGTCAATGCCAGCAATGCCTAATTCATATAAGGCGTCTTCGCCTGCTTTTTTAATTTCCAAAGCAATTTGTTTTTTTGCATTATCAATTGCTTCTTCAATTCTGGCCGGATGGATCCTGCCGTCTGAAATTAAAGTTTCTAAAGCTCTCTTAGCAACATGGCGCCGAATGGGCGAAAAGCCGGAGATATTAATGGCCATGGGAGTGTCATCAACTACTATTTCTACGCCTGTAAGCTGTTCTATTGTCCTTATATTCCTGCCTTCGCGGCCAATAATCCTGCCTTTCATTTCATCGCTGGGTAAGTCAACCGTGGTGGTTGTCACTTCCTGGGCTTGGGGAATAGAGCATCTTTGGATGGCCAAAGAAAGGATTTCCCGGGCTTTTTTATCAATTTCTTCCTGGCCTTCGCTTTGCAATTTTTTTAGCCTGGCCAAAATATCTTCTTTGACCATTTTTTCAGTATTTTCCAAAAGAACGTTTCTGGCCTGGTCTTTGGTCATTTTGGCGATTTTTTCTAATTTTTGCAGCTGTTCTTCTCTGATTTTGGCGATTTTTTCTTTGACCGCTTCCACTTCTTTGGCTTTTTCAAAAAGTTTTTGTTGCTTGTTTTCCAAATCTAAAAGTTTCTGGTCAAAAATGCTTTCTCTTTTTTCCAGCCTTTGCTGCATATGAGTCAATTCCTGGCGCCTTTGCCGCGCCTCCTGTTTGGCATCTTCAATAATTTTTAAGGCTTTATCATTGGCCTGTAAAAGAATTTCTTTTTGTTTGCTTTTGGCTTCTTTGATCAAATTTTCAGCTTTGGCTTCAGCGCCTTCAATTTCCCTTTTTGCCAGAGTTTTTCTGACAATATAGCCAATAGCAAAACCAACCACCACAGCGACAGCTGAAATAATAAAAGTTAAAATATCCATGGTTTTCTCCTATTAAGAAATAGAGCTGGGGATTTTTTGAAAAAACATTAAAGAGCAGCAAGAATTTTTCTTGCCCTTTTAAGAGATGAGAGTTTGAAATTGTCTTTATATGAGTTCATTAATTAAAGTTTATAACTGGTAAGTGAAATTGAGATTTTCAAACCTTATTTTTAAATCCTTTGCCCTATTTTTTATTTATTTAGTATTTTTAGCTTATCATATATTACTGAAATTGACAAGCTCTGTGATTAGTAGTAATTTTTAGTTAGATTAAATTTGAAAGGAGGAACGGAAAACGAATTTACCCTATAAGATGCAATGAATTAAAGGACATTTGACTGATGAAATGTTGGCGCTGGCTTCAGCTATAGCCAAAGAGTCTTTTAAAAATAAGACTGAATTGACAGTTTTTTTGTGCCTGATTTGCCAGGTTAAATCAGCCGGAGGCTTTGCAGGAGCTTATTGACGAGGTAAATAAAGACAAGAAAAGATTACTTTAAAAAAGGAGGAATAGAAATGAAAGTACCTCAAAAGTACCAGCAATTTTTAGATCAGGGAGCTGAAGTAGAAATAGATGAGAAAGAAAGAATAATCAGATTCAACTTTGATTCTTGTTATGATTTGGCAAAACAATTTTTGCTTGGGTTGGATATTGCGGATTTTGAGCCGTATAAAGTCGTGCTTTATGTCTGGGGGCCTTGTCAGCTTGCTGAATGTCAACAAATTCACGGTTCAGAATCATCAGGCGAAAGCTTAGCTGAAAATATCCGTAGGGCAAAGGATATGGAGGTAAAGGGAGGATATCTTTATATCCATCTTTGTCCTGAATGCTCGCTTAAAATTTTTGGTACATTGGGTTTGGGGGAAGAAAGATGCCGTTAGTCGGCTTAAAATAAAGCGGGATATTTTTAATCATTCAAAAAGACTGCGATAGCAGTCTTTTAAAATTGACTTTTTCGCTAAGAACAAGTATATTAAATAAACAAGAGGATAAAAAATCCTTATTTTTTAAATTTGATACGAATCTGCGTATTGGTTACAAAGGCGATGCTGCCAAGGGCAATAAAGTCTGTTATTCTGCAAGGGGGATATTGGTAGATTAGTATATAATTTGTTCCGCCGAAGGCGGAATGCCGCCACAGGCGGCATAAATTAGCATCCATATGAATGTCACGGAATTAGCCAGAAAACTTAAGATTAATACTTCTGAACTTTTGGAAGTCTTGCCAGAGTTTGGTTTTAGCATTGGCAAAAAAGCCATTAAGGTTGATGACAGGATTGCCCGTAAAATTTTAGAAATCGGCCCTAAAATAAAAGATAAAATAGAATCAGACAAAAAAGCCAAGCTGGAAGAATACAAAAAAATTGAATCTATCGACGCGGTTGAGGCTGAAAAAAAAGAGATAAAAATACCGGCTGTCATAATCGTAAGGGATTTTGCCCAAGTTATTGATAAGCCGGTGAACCAGGTGATCAGAGAATTGATGAAAAACGGAGTCATGGCTTCTTTGAATGAAAGAATTGATTTTGAAACAGCCGCTATTTTGGCTGATGAATTTGGTGTTAAATTAATGCTTTCTGAAGATGAAATGCAGGAAGATGTTGGCAATAAGCTTAGATTTATTTTAGACAAAGAAGAAAAAGCAATGCTTAAACAGCGGCCGCCAGTGATTGTGGTAATGGGCCATGTGGACCATGGCAAAACAAAATTGCTTGATGCGATTAGAAAAACAAATGTAATGGCAGGCGAAGCCGGAGGCATAACCCAGCACATAGGTGCTTACCAGGTTGAAAAAAAAGGCGGGCTGATTACTTTTATTGACACGCCCGGACACGAAGCTTTTACTGCCATGAGGTCGCGGGGCGCAAAAATTGCTGATATTGCCATTTTGGTTATTGCGGCTAATGACAGCATAAAGCCCCAGACAGTAGAAGCCATAAAAATTATCCAGCAGGCCAAAATACCCATGGTTGTGGCTATAAATAAGATTGATTTGCCAGATGCTAATATTGAAAAAGTAAAACAGGATTTGTCAGCCATGAATTTAACGCCTGAAGATTGGGGCGGCAAAACAATTATTGTTCCTATTTCAGCCAAAGAAAATATAGGCATAGATGATTTGTTAGAAACTATTTTGCTGGTCAGTGATATGGAAAAAGAAAAAATAATGTCTAATCCTGACAGAGAAGCTGTTGGAACGGTAATTGAGTCCCATATTGATAAAGGCGAGGGGCCAGTGGCTACTGTTTTAATTCAGAACGGCACTTTAAAGATAAATGACAATTTGTGCGTTAATGATATTTTTTGGGGCAAGGCCAGGGCTTTAAAAGATTATAATAGCCAGGATATAAAAGAAGCCGGCCCCTCAGTGCCTGTTAAAATTATCGGCCTTAAATATCCTCCCAAGGTCGGCGATATTTTGGAAGTGGCTGCTAAAATAGAAAGAAGGCATAAAAAAGCCAAAGCCCATGAACTTTTAAAGGAAAAATCTTTGGCTGCCAAAATTTTGCCGGCAAAAGAGGAAAAAGACGAATCAGGCATTAAAAAATTATGTTTAATTTTAAAAGCTGATGTCCTTGGTTCTCTGGAGGTGCTTGCCGAATCATTGGAAAAAATAGAATCAGAAGAAGTAAAAGTAGATATTGTTTCAAAAGGCCTGGGCAATATTACTGATTCTGATGTTGATTTGGCGGAAAGCAGCGAAGCTGTAATTTTGGGTTTTAATGTCAAAGCCACGCCTTCTGCCCAGGATTTGGCCAGAGATAAAAATATTGAGATAAAATATTATGATGTTATTTATAATTTGCTGGACGAGGTTAAAAAAAGAATGTCTGCCTTGCTTTCCCCGGAAATTATCAGGAAAGATTTGGGCAAGGTAAAAGTTTTGGCTATTTTTAAAACTGAAAAAAACAGCATGGTTATTGGCGGTAAGGTTTCAGAAGGCAAAATCATGAAAGGAGCCAAAGCTGATATTTTGAGGCAGAAGGAATTTTTTGATAGCGGAGAAATAACAGAATTGCAGATCGGCAAAGAAACAGTCAGCGAAGTTGCCGAAGGCCAGGAATGCGGTATTAGTTTTGTTGGCCAGCCAGTTATTCAAGAAGGCGATCTTTTGCTTGTTTATCAGGAAGAAAAAATTGTTAAAAAAATATAAAAAAGAGGGAGCCGGAATATATCCGACTCCCATAAGTTTCTTTGTTTTAGGTTAGTTTTTTTAGCTGTTTAACCACAGTTTCTGGCTTTGAGAAATGCACATTCCCATAAGAGCCAAGAGGGCTTCCAGCCCCTTTACTTCCTCGCTTTTTTGTTCCTCATCGTGTTTTAACCACTCCGGGGTTCCAAACATGTTTACGCCTGTAAAAGCCCAGAGGATTAATACAGCTAAGAGCAACAGCATTATGATGGCTAATGCTATGCCGCCGCTAAAGCTCAACAACCCTAGAAATAACATGCCCACAGAACTCATCAACTCTGAAAAAATTCCGTATTTTGTGAAAAGAGAAACAATTAAGGCAATGAGCAGCTTGAGAATGTAAATGGTTGCTATGATTACGACTATCCTTATGCTCCAGGCAAAAATTTTTTTCATGATTATCCTCCTTTTTGTTTAAAGCTTTGAAAGGAACCATTGAATTGAAAGGTTTTAAGTTGTTTTTAAATTATAGCATAATTTCAAAACTTTGTCAATGATTTAATTATTAATTTATAAATTTTATGGCTGAAGTTAGCTTAAATTCATCTAATTTTGAGCAGGAGGTTTTGCAAAGCAAAGCCCCTGTTTTAGTTGATTTTTGGGCAGAATGGTGCGGTCCATGCAAAATGATGCTGCCAGTAATTGAAGAGCTGGCAAAAGAATTTGCCGGCAAAAAAATTAAAATTTTAAAATGCAACATTGATGAAAATCAGGAATTGGCTGATAAATATGAAATCATGTCCATCCCGGCTTTTAAAATTTTTCAAGACGGCAAGGTTGCTGAAGAATGGGTTGGCGCGCAGACTTTGGAAGGCTTAAAAGAAAAACTGGAAAAATATCTTTAAAAAAGCTGAATTTTTAATTTAAATTGGGTAAAGTTTGAAAATCGTACCAAAATGATATAATTTCATTATGGTAAGATGTTCAAAATGTTTTAATAAAAAACTTTGGCAATTAAGTGATGGGCGGTTAAAATGTCGCCAATGCCGTAA
>DSBA01000072.1 GCA_011046145.1 Candidatus Uhrbacteria bacterium
CGTCGCGCTCAATTTGTTTTTGCGCGATTACGGAATTTAAAACAAGCGTCAAATACTCCGGCAGTATTTGTTTGCTATCTATTTTTAATCTCAAAATACCGCCGGAAACAATCATTTTTTGCGGTTCTTCGTTCAAAAAATAAGCCATGCCGGGTGTTGCGTCCTTTGAAAGCAAAATTTCACCTTTCTTTGGCTGATGTGTTTTTAGTTCATTGTATAATTCTTCGGATATAAATTGCTGGTTATTGTCAGAAAGCTCAAATTTTGAAAGATTGCTTACGCGGACAAATGGAATTCCGTTTTCTTGATAGGCTTCACTTCCCGGTTCAATGCTTTTTTTAATTTTCACCAAATTACCCAATTCATCAAATCCGCCTTTGTATTTCTTCACCGCTTCAACAATTTCATCATATTTTGGCTGGAAATACTCCGCGTCAAAACGATCTGATTCTTTGGTGTCGGAAAAATTTTTTACAAAAGAAAGTGTATGTTTTGGCTTCCAGTCCAAAAGCCCGAGTTCAGAAAGGAGTAATTGTTCGGCTTGGGAGTAGATATGGTCTGCTTCTAAAACCAATTTACAATACTCAGAAACTATTTTGTTTAATACTTCCTTCAATCCAAGAATGTTTTTAGGTATTGGTAAATTTAACAGATCATATTCCTGAAATCTTGGGTGTTGAGTTCCTCCTTGCCCCCAGAATAAAATCTTTTGAACAAACTTTGTTAATAAAAAAGGAGTTAAAAAAGATATACTTTCTTTATCCTTACCTCTCAATACAAAAAATTCGGTTGTTAAATATGCTTTATCAATAAAGGTTGGGATATATGCGATTTGTTTTAAATACGGCCTAAGCCTTGAAATTATTACATCTCCGCTTTTTGCCTTTCTTTTTAAACTAATTCTTTCTTCTGTTTGTGCTAAATTCTTTGTAAGAATATGTGAAGATGCTGCCCCCGTATCATAAATTTCAACATCAAAATCTTTGGGTGTTTCATTTTTTTTGATACTTAAAATAATATCACTCAAAAAAATATTTGAGTTATTTTTTAAAATTTTGAGACTATTAAGCTTTTCCGGATAATAATATTCCGCATCAATTCTAAAATCAGAATTTTCTTTTACTGTTTTATAATTTATAACTGAATATTGCATAATTTATTTCCAAAATGACAAATGTTCCGCCTTTGCCCACTCAATAAACTTTTCCGCCACGCCGTCGGGCAGTTCGCCATCATGGTTGTGCAAATCGTGATCAATTATCAAGTGGCCGTTTTTATCCAGTTTTGGCTGACCGTTGCCATTTTTAACAAACACATAATCGCCGGAGTTATCTTTGCCGGATTTTTCCGAAACAGCAAAAAAGATCGGGTAGTCTTCAACTTTCGGACAAAGTTTGTCATCCCATTTCTGCACAAAAAGCACGCTGGTTTTCGTTCCCGTGTGTGGTTTGAAAGTATTTACATGAAGTCCGACAACTGCCAAGATTCTAGCTTTTTCTGAAATATACTCGCGGATGTTTTTGTCCGAGGTATTGTTAAAACGGCCTTGCGGTAAAACAATCGCCATTCTTCCGCCCGGCTTCAAAAAGTTTAAGTTTCTTTCAATAAATAAAATATCACGCCCGACTTTTGATTTTGGCTTGTTCTTGTCGTTGTAGCCCAGATCGTATTTGTGGATTATACGAGATTCTTTGATGTCTCCGGCAAAAGGTGGATTTGCCATGAGAATATCAAAATTGAATTCTTTGTAAGAACTTTTATCTTTTTGCAGAGCTTCAAGCCGTTTTAATCCTGCTCCGTACACTTCCAGCCAGTCGCGATTTTGGATTGATTCATTCCAGCGTTCATAATCAAGATTATTAAGGTGCAAAACATTGGTGTTGCCATCGCCAGCAATCAAGTTTAAGGTGCGAGCCACGCGCACGACTTTTTCGTCAAAATCAATACCAAAAACTTTAAGCACGTTTTCTTTTTCCTCTTCGGAAATATCCGTATTTTGAAATAGGTGTCCTGTAATTTGAAAAATAGTGTGAACGGTAAATCCGCAAGAACCTGCGGCAGTGTCCACCATGTATTCGCCTGCTTTGGGATTGAGCATTTTGACGCACATATCAATCACATGGCGAGGCGTGAAATATTGGCCTTTTTCACCTTTTGATGACTTATTGACCAAGTATTCAAAGGCTTCATCTATGATTTGCAGATTGGAATTGAAAAGTTTTATATCCTGTAAACTTGAAACGCTGACAGAAAGATGAGACGGCGAAAGTTGGATTTGACTTGCCTCGTCAAAAACACCCGGCCATTTGGCTTTGGCTTCGTCAAAAAGTTTTTGGATTTTCTTTTTGAGTTCGCTTTCTGATTGTCCGGTATTTCTAAATTCCAAAACCCTAAAACTGGCATCATCAATTTTTGCCAAAATTTCCTTTACCTTGTCATAATCTCCGCGATCTTCTTTGCTTAATTTGTCTTCTAGATAAATTTCCAGACGCATTTTATCTTTCTTGCTTTGTAATTCGTCGTAAAGTTTGGTAAAAATCAGTTTAAAAACTTCTTCAAAAACATCCACTCCGGCGTTTGCCAAAACCTCGTCTTCCATTTCCTGAATAATGGTTTTAAGCGATTTTCCCTCATTTGGGATTTTGTCTTTGATAATTAAGTCTTTGAGGGTAAATCTTTCTTTCAAAATATCCTCCAGAGTCTGGTCGGCTTTGGGAATGTCGGTAATGTCTTCAAAATAGTTCGGGTCTTTGCGGTTGTAATGCGAGATTTGTCCGCCGTTGGTCCAAACGGCAATCGGCGCGCCGGTGGCGTTGGTGTAGGAGCGAAGCTGATTTTTTCCGTCTTGGAGTTTTGGCTTTTTGATTTCAACAATAATATATTCAACAGTCGGGCGGTCTTTGTCAAAAATAACAATGTCGGCGGATTTCACCTCGCGACCAAAATGGATTGCGTGCTCAAATTTAATTCTTTGTTTAGGATAACCGTATTCTTCAAGCAGTTTCATCGCGTAGAGCTGGCGGACAACTTCTTCCGGCTTTAAAATGATTTCTTTGTCGCGGATAGCGCAAACAACATACGGCTTGCTGTCTTTGATCGTGATTTTCTTTTCGAGCTCATTAACTATTTTTTGGTCAAACAGAGAAAAGCTGTAATTTGAATCTTTAATGATGTTTAAAATGTTTTTCATACTGATTATATTATAATTTTCTTTGAAATTTTTACATTCGGCTCCAGTTGGATATTAGCAGGACCATTTTCATCATCAAAAAATCTCCAGCCCGTTTCTTCAAGCAGTTTATTGATTTTTATTCGCGCTTTTGCTTCTTTGGAATTTGCCATAATTATTTTAGTAAATCATCCTCACATCAGGTTATATTATAGTTATTTAATTTATCAGGCAGATGTTTTGGTTTTTGCCCTTGGTTTTATAAATATACTAAAAGTTTAGCATAGCTGGAATAAAATTGTTAAGAGAATAGGCTTTTTGGGGGAGCGGGATTTTTTTGGTTGTGGCAAGCAGGCTGATTGTTTTGGTCGGGCTGGGCAAAGCGTTTAGTTGCTTAAAAAATTCACGATTAATTTTATCAAAATATTTTTTTGCTTAGGATCGCTTTCAGCAATAAGTAGCGCAAGTGCTGTTAAAGCATTGTCGTTGATTTTGCGTTCGCCAGATTTTTTGAATAGATAATTTGATTTATCCAGAAAATAGACAAACAAAAACGCGGCAGATCGCTTGTTGCCGTCGGTAAAGGGATGATCTTTGATGATCAGATACAAAAGATGCGCTGCTTTGTCCTCAATGGTCGGATACAATTCCTTTTTACCAAAAGTTTGATAAAGTCCTTTGATAATTCCTTCAAAACTTCCATCTCGTTCTTGTCCAAACAGATCGCCAGCTTCTTTTCTGGCAATCAATTCTTTTTTAGCTCGGCAATTATTTTTACGCATTCGTCATATCGCAAAACAAATTTGGTCTTTTGGCCCTTTTGCTCGGTTAATTTGCCTTTGTCATACTGCTCTAATAAAGAAAGGGTTTTAGAATAATCCGCAAGTAAATTTAAAATCTCTGTTTCTTGACCTTTGAGGAGTTCTTTTTGGGATTGCTTTTGTAAAAATAAAATCGCTTTTTGAAGTTCGTGAAATTTATTTTGCGCTTCCAGTAGTCTTTTCTCGTTGATAGCATATCCCTTTACGAGATATTGTTTTAAGGTTTTGGTTGCCCAAATGCGAAATTGTGTCGCTCTTTGAGAGTTTACCCTGTATCCTACCGAAATAATCGCGTCCAGATTATAGAATTTTACATCTTGCGTCTGCGTTTTTCCTTTAATGGCTCCATGTTCCGTGGTATGTTCCAAAATGGAACTAACCACTTTTTCATTTAATTCGCCACTTTCAAAAATATTTTTTAAATGCTTGGTAATCGCTGGTCTTTGAGTGCCAAAAAGTAGGGCAATTTGAGCCTGTGTGAGCCAAATAGTCTCTTTCTCCAGCTTTATCTTCAACTCCACCTCGTTTTGAGGGGTTTTATAGATGATTATTTCGCCTGTTAAAATTATTTTTAAGCATAGCTTATTTCCAAAAACTTAATTTTTCAGATTTTGCCCCCGCCTTCATCCTTCGACAAGCTTGTGCCTACGCATATGCTTTGGCACACAGGCAGGATTTCGGCGGGCTAGCGGGACTTGGCCTGAACCACGCAGGGTTCAGGCCACCATGAACCTTTTTGGTTCATGGTGAACTCGCGATCTTCGGCCTGTCTGCCAAAGCAAGGCGTAGGCAGAACCCCCAGCCCGACCCAGCACTATTGCTCGCTTTACTCGCAAGTGCTGGGCAGGCGCTCTAACTCGAATATCTTGATTGGTCGGGCTAGCGGGACTCGCCGTGTCCGCCGAAGCCCTCCGTAGCGAAAGCGAAGGATGGGCGTAGGCGGAAACCCGCGACCTCCCGCCTTCACTACGTTTCGGCGGGCAGGCATGCACCCCAAACTTTTATCGGGCTAGCGGGACTCGAACCCGCGACCTCAGGACCCCCAGCCCTGCGCGCTAGCCAACTGCGCTATAGCCCGTGGGATAACAAATAACAAAAGACAAAATTCAAATGACAAAAAACAAAATAAAAACAAAAAACAAAATTCAAATAACAAAATAAAGACAAAATTCAAAAGACAAATAACAAATGACAAATAACAAACCTTTGTTGGCGAAGGCCAATATTTAATATATTAAAGCTTTTTTTTGGTTTTAGCAACCAAAAAACCCGCCCTTCCTTTGCCTAAAGCTTTGGAGGAGCGGGTTTGAGGATTTTTTATTTTGCCGCGCCGATTCTAAACATCTTTGTGCCGCAAACCGGACAAGTGCCAGTGGTAGCTGGCCGACCGTTTTTCATTTTAATTTGTTTAGGATCTTTCATCTCTTGTTTGGCTTTGCATTTGACGCAATAGGCTTGGACTGCCATAAGTATTAGAGTTAATAATTATACTATTGATATTATATTAAATTTAAAGCAAATTAGCAATATCTTGTCAATAATAAGCCTATTTTTTGGCTCTGGCTTTTTTAAATTTGGTTTTCAGGCATTTAGCGCAAATTTTGATTTTTTTGCCGTTTATTTTTTTAGTTTGCAGATTTAAATACTTCTTTTTTTTTGTTTTAATGTTGGAATGGCTTCTGGTGGCGCTGGTTAAAGGTCCGCGGCCGCAGACTTGGCAAGTTCGAGACATAATGGTATACTTTAGTAAATTAGGTGATTAGTGGCTTGGGTTATTAGCTTTCGCTAACCATAGTTAGTATATTAGGGAATTGAATTTTATTATAAAATTAAACTTTTTTCAATAACCCAATTGCTCAATATGCTAATCTACCAATAATTCTATCAGAATTTTTTTAAATTATCAAGTATTTTTATGGAATTCGGCTTAATTTATTTTATTTCTATTTTCGCGGCTTTTTTCCTGGCCTTGAGCGTACACGAATTTGCCCATGCTTTGTCTGCCTACCAATTGGGAGACAGCACTGCCCAGCAGGCAGGCCGTTTAACGCTTAATCCAATAGCCCATATTGATTTAATCGGCACTATTTTACTGCCTTTGTTTTTGATTTTAAGCAATGCCGGCATTGTTTTTGGCTGGGCCAAGCCAGTGCCAGTCAATTATTTTAATTTAAAAAATCAAAAATGGGGGCCGGCTATTGTTTCTTTTGCCGGGCCTTTGGCTAATTTTATTTTTGGCGTTTTCTGCATAATCATTCTTCGGCTGGTTAACCAATATGCCCTTTTGGGCCCTAATAACCTGCTGGTCAGCTTTTTGTTTTTTTTAATCATTATTAATTTTGTTTTAATGATTTTTAATCTGATCCCGATTCCGCCGCTTGACGGTTCAAAAATACTTTTTGCTCTTTTGCCTGAAAGTTTTCAAAATATCAAAATTTTTCTGGAACAATACGGCCTTATTCTTTTATTTGTTTTACTGATATTCGGGTCGGGATTTTTGAGCTTGATTTTCTTTTATTTATATAGGATAATAGAAATGCTTGTTTGAGATCTTGACTTTTTTAGCTTAAACAGCTAAAATGTTATTACAATAAAACTTTGGTTTTATTTTTTAATTTAAAAAGATAAAAATTTATTATTTTTTGATTTTTTGCCGACCTTGGCGGCATTTTGCCAAAGGCGGAAGAATTCATATTATTATTATGCCAACCATTAACCAATTAGTCAGAAAAGGCAGGGAAAAAATAGGTAAAAAATCCAAAACCCCGGCTTTGGAAAGTGTTTTTAATACTTTAAAAAGAAAAAGGAATGTTTTGCCTAAAGGCAGCGCTTATAAAAGAGGTGTTTGCTTAAAAGTGACAACTACTACCCCTAAAAAACCTAATTCAGCTTTAAGAAAAATCGCCAGGGTGCGGCTTTCTAATGGCATGGAAGTGACTGCTTATATCCCGGGCGAGGGTCATAATTTGCAGGAACACTCTATTGTCATGATTCGCGGCGGCAGGGTGAAAGATTTGCCGGGCGTGCGCTACCATATTGTGCGCGGCCGTTATGATACTCAAGGAGTTGAAGGCAGAAAAAGAAGCCGTTCGCTTTATGGCGTGAAAAAAGGCAAAGCCGGCGCCGTATCCGCCAAAGCTGCAAAAGCCCCTGCTGAAACCCCGGCTGAATAACTTTATACTTTTTAACTTTTAACTTTTAACTAAAATATGCGAGGTAAACCAGCGCCAAAACGAGACATTCAGTCAGATCCCAAATTTAATAACGCCCAGATAGCCAAATTCATTAATTATATAATGAAAAAAGGCAAAAAATCAGTAGCGCAAAAAATCGTTTATAATTGTTTTGATATTATTTCTGAAAAGACAAAGCAAGATCCTTTGGAGATTTTTGATAAAGCGATAAAAAATATCAGCCCTTCTTTGGAAGTAAGAGGCCGAAGAATTGGCGGCGCAAATTATCAAATCCCTTATCCTGTAAGGACAGAACGTAAATATGCTTTGGCTTGCCGCTGGCTGATTGAAGCTGCCCAAAAAAGAAAAGGCACTGCCATGGCCAATAAATTGGCTTTTGAAATCATGGATGCTGCCAATGAACAGGGCGATGCTTACAAAAAAAAGGTTGACACCCACAAAATGGCTGAAGCCAACCGAGCTTTTGCCCATTTTGCCAGATTTTAATAATTTTGATCCCGGCGAAATTACAAATTTATTTACAAATGTACAAAAAGTAAAATTTATAAATTTAAATGAATAATGAAAGAATTTACTAATTTGTAATATTTGTAGCGGATTTGTAAATTTGTTGGGACATTTAGTTTCAAATGAAAAAGAAAAATTAATTAATACAAACGAATTAAAAATGGGTAAAGTTTGAAAATCGTACCAAAATGATATAATTTCATTATGGTAAGATGTTCAAAATGTTTTAATAAAAAACTTTGGCAATTAAGTGATGGGCGGTTAAAATGTCGCCAATGCCGTA
>DSBA01000052.1 GCA_011046145.1 Candidatus Uhrbacteria bacterium
ATTTAAATAAATTATATTTTTAATATTGATATTATTTGTTTGTTCAGAGCTTAAATCAGCGATTAAAATCGGCTCGTCAATTATTGTAATTTTTCTTAGTTTGGATATAACTAACGCGGCCATATTGCTTAATTCTTCCTGTTTTTCTTTTTGATTTTGGGAATTAACTGGCAAAGAATTTAATAAGTCTTGGGCTTTTTTTATCTCTTCTCTGGCCTTGGTTTCATCGCCAAAGATAAGGTTGGATTCGGCAGTATTTATTTTTTCTTCTATTTGAGCTGCTATATTTTGGAATTCTTCGGAACTAGCTGTTTCCATTTTTTGATGCTTGAAATAGCTAGTGCTGTATATAAATAAAATAAGCAATAAAATGCCGACGATTAATAGTATTTTGCTTAAATTAGGGATTTTTTTGAAATAATTGCCAAGACAGCCCATTTTAAAGCGCAGATATGTTTTTATTTTCTGAAATTTTTCCATAAGGGCGATATTGCTGGTAAAATAATTTTTTAGCGCTTTGCTCTTTTTCTTACAGAATAAATTTAATTTTGATAATAGATCGGGTAAAAAATCTTTTTTAACTTTTTTGACTTCTGAAACATCTGTTTCCAAAACATCTTCTTCTTTTTTAATATTTTCAATAACCTCGGGTTTTTCTTCAGTCTCAGTAATTTTTTTATTAATATCAAACTGCTGTTTTCTAAATAAATTTAAAAGGTGACTGCTGGCTTTTTTGATTGTTGTTAGGAAAGAAGGCGATAAAAGGCTTTCGGTAGAAGACTCTGTATAATTTAATTCAGTAATAGAAGTTAAAGAAGCCATTTCTTGGCTTTTAAGCGGCTCGTCTTTGGAATTTTTAATTATGATTGCGGCAAAACTACAGCCTTCATGCTGAAGTAATGAATTTTTAAAATATTCAGCTGCTTTATGGACTGGCAGGGAAGTGATTATCTTTTGTATCCTTTCCAATGAAACATAATTTAAGAAGTTATTATTTGAAATAAACAAATAGTCTGGAGGATTAAGTTCGCCCTGGATTAAATTAACAAAAAGCTTGCCATCATCTTTTTCTTTTGATTTTTGGGGCTGGTTTTCTTCTTGGCTTATTTTTTTTATATCAATTATTTTATAATCCTGCTTGGTTTTATGGATTAAAAAAACGCCGGCATTATTTAAAGAAGAGAGAAAAAGCCGATTATCTTTTAAAAGCCCGATAGCAAAATTAAATTTTTCTTTAATGGTCTGCTCGTTTAAATTGCCTACCATGTAAAATTTTTTTTCCCGAATCATTTTGATAAATTCTTTATTGGCTTCTTCTAGGCTTTTTTCAAAAGCTTTTTCTGTTTCTAAATTTTCATTTTCAAATTGGTTATAATAGTTGTTTTCCAGGGAACTTATCAATTGGGCTATAATTTGGGAGTTTTCTCGGCTAGGAGTATTAATTTCTAAAACACCAAAAAGCCTGCCCATTTTATCCTCTAAAGCTTTGTTTGGTTCGCTGATAAAAAGCTTGCTAGTGGAAGATGATTTGTTTGAGTAGTAATGGATAAAAATTTGTGAAAATTGGCTTGTTATTTTTGCCATTTCTGTAAGAATAATTGACTTATTTTTGCTATATGTATTATACTAAATATAGATAAATTTTAAAAGAGGTCAGCCTAAATTTGCCAATTAAGCCAATTAATATTAAATCCCCAAAAATATGCTTGAACAATTATTTGGTTCACAAACCAGAGTAAAGCTTTTGCATATTTTTTTAATTAACTCTGATGAGCGCTATTTTGTCAGGGAATTGACCAGAGATTTGGAATCGCAGATAAACGCGGTGCGGAGAGAATTGCAAAATCTTGAGGAAATAGGCGTTATTAAAGAAGTAGAGGGGAAGGAAGGCAATCCTAAGCAAAATCGCAAATTTTATCAGGCCGATACCAAATTTGTCCTTTATTCTGAATTGAAATCTATCCTGCAAAAATCCCAATTTTTATTGGAGAAAAAGTTTGCCAAAGCCTTGCAAAAAATAGGCAGGGTTTATTATTTGGCTTTAACGGGATTTTTTGTCGGCAATAAAAGCCTGCCGATTGATATGCTGATAGTGGGTAAATTAAATAAGAAAAAATTTGAAAAATTGCTAAAAGGTTTTGAAAGAAATTTTCGGCGGGAAATAAATTATACCCTTTTGGACAAAGAGGAGTTTGATTACCGCCGCAGCGTGGCTGACAGGTTTTTATATTCTATTTTGGATTCTGAAAAAATCGTAATGATAGACGAGATAATGAATACTTTCGGCCAGGTTGCTGACAAAGAAGAAAAGAATAATTAATTTTATGGTTTTATTTATTAACGCATCTAAAGATAAACAATTAGATGTTTTTTTGATTAATAAAGGAAAAGTGACGGATAAGGTCAGTTTCATGAGCGATTTTAAAGTTTCAGAAAAGCTTTTGGGCGTAATTTTTCAGCTTCTTAATAAAAATAAATTAAAATTTAAAGATTTGGAAGGCATAATAACCATATCCGGTCCAGGCCCTTTTACTTCTATCAGGATAAGCGCGGCAATAGTTAATGCCTTGGCTTATGCTTTGAAAATCCCTGTTATTGGTTTGAAAAATAAAAAATTAAAGTTAAATGATAATCAATTAGTTGAAATTGGCTGGCGAAAGTTAGAGCGGGCTAAAATAGGGGAATATATTAGCCCTTTTTATGATCAGAAGCCAAATATAACCATGGCAAAGAAATAAGATTAAGATGTTATTCTTTACCAGAAGAAGCGATTAATGAATCGCTTCTTCTGGTTTGAGGGCGGGATTATTTGTGCAATGGCTAAAATACAAATTGCCAGGCGAAAATAACCTATTTTTTTTAATTTATTGACAGCTTTAGCTCGCATAGATGAAGCTTTGCCACTAAGTGCATTCGTAAGTCAATAGAGTGGGTGTTTGCTAAAGGAAATCATGTTTTTATTACCCACAGTATTCTTGTTAAAAAAATTGAAAACTAGCTAAAAAGTCGCCCCAAAATTCGGTTGTGAAGTTGATTGGCATTATTTGGGTGGCAGGGCTGTTATAAAAGCTCTGGGTAAGGCTCGCCTTGGTGTGTTTCTCTTGAAAATCAGCTTTTAACTACTTTTGTGGAAGCAGTATTATGCGAAAAAGGCCTTGAAGGCATGACTTTTGAAATTGTGGCTTTTGCTTCTAAAATCCGATTGATTGCAGTTAATACTGATTTAACCCACAGAAAAAGGCATTAAATACAAAGAGAATATAGCCGCCCAACCATTATGTTGCGGTGGTTTTTTTATTGTAAAAATTTTAGGTGGGGAATCCACAATGTGTAATATTCTTTCGTTTTAGTTATGCACAATATAATAAAAGGCTTTAATTTAAAGGAAAATTGACCTGTGTATAAAGTGGTTGACTGGTTTTATTGTGTGGGGTATAATGGATATATAAGATATAATTGTGGATGAAAGTGGGGATAACTAAGCATAATTGTGGATAACTTTTAATTAATGACCAATCACTAATTACTAATATATGTTCATTGGCGAATACCAACATAATTTAGATGAAAAAGGCCGTTTAGCTGTACCGGCTAAATTTCGCAGTAAGTTAATAAAAGGCGCTGTGGTTACCAAAGGCTTAGATAATTGTTTATTTGTATATACGGCTGAAGAGTGGCAGAAACTAGCCACTAAATTAGCAGGTTTGCCTATTAGTAAAGCTAATACTAGGGCTTTTTCCCGTTTAATGCTGGCTGGGGCCATGGATGTGCAATTGGATAAGCAGGGGAGGATTGTTTTGCCTGAATATTTAAGAAAATATGCTGGGTTGAAAAAGAAATCAATTATTGCCGGACTTTATAATCGTTTAGAGGTTTGGGATGAAAATAATTGGAATAAATACAAAAAAGGCACAGAAAAACAAAGCAGTGATATTGCAGAAGCTTTAGAAGGATTGGATGTTTAATTTGAAAATTTAATAAAAGATAGTCTCGCCAAGCGCGAGCATCTTATATATAAAAAAATTGTTTATCATTTTTTTGAGGTAGCTCAATGTACCTTACAAAATTATATTAAAAATTGATAAGCAAGTAGGGTTTTATCCAGGTGAGAAACGGGAATATGCTTATCCCTGTTTCTCTCCTGTAAAAACTTTAAAATATAACATTAGAGTTATTTAGGTGAATTCCAAGGAAACAGTCAAGGAGGGCAAGAAATGTCAGGACAAAGCGGAGATAATTATTATGGAAAAAGGCCTACAAAGGAATTAGTAGTCGGAACTTCATCTTGTCCCGGCGAAGGGCAGTTGCTTCGGGCCATTGCTCTAAGAATGGGCAATCGCGGAATCCCCTGCAGAGTGGAAAAACGCAATGGGAACCTTTCCCTTGTAGCAACCGCCTAAATTAAAAACGGAGTTTTCCGTCAAAAGAAAACTCCAAAACAAAAACAAATATTTATATATTAAATTGTTGCAAATCATGAAATTTAAACATCAGCCAGTCTTAGTTAAAGAGGTTTTGCAATATTTATCCCCAAAAGCTAATGAAAATTTTATTGATTGCACTTTTGGCGCTGGCGGACATGCTAAAGAAATTTTGCGCCTCACAGCCCCGGCAGGAAAATTATTAGGCATTGATTTAGACCCTGAAGCAATTAAAGCCGCGAAAGAAAATTTAAAAAATTTTAGAAACAGAATAGTTTTAGTCAATGATAATTATAAAAATTTAAAGGAAATTATATATGATACAGGATTTAATAAAATTAACGGTATATTACTCGACCTTGGCATATCCTCTTATGAGCTGCAGGATCAAACTAGGGGATTTTCATTCAAGGTTTCGGCTTTTTTAGACATGAGGTTTGGAAATGGGAAGAAGACTGCCGCAGATGTTGTTAATCATTACAAAGAAGAAGAATTGGCTAAAATTTTTAAAGAGTACGGAGAGGAAAGATATTCAAGACAGATTGCCAGGGAAATAGTGCTTAGCCGCAAAAAAAATAAAATCAACACCACTGATCAATTGGTTTCTTTGATAGAAAAAGTTTATAAAAATAAGCCAAAACCGCACAAAATACACGTGGCGACAAAAATTTTTCAGGCTTTAAGAATAGAAGTAAATGATGAACTAAATAATTTAAAAAAAATATTACCAGTTTCTTTGGAGATTCTGGAGAAAGAGGGAAGGCTGGTAGTAATTTCTTTCCATTCATTGGAAGATCGGATTGTTAAACATTTTTTTCGGCAGGAAGCCAAAGATTGCATATGTCCGCCAGAATCTTTAGAATGCCGTTGCCAACATAAAGCCAGATTGAGAATTTTGACTAAAAAAGTTGTTATGGCCGGCAAGGAAGAAATAATCTCAAATCCAAGAAGCCGAAGCGCAAAATTAAGGGCGGCTTTAAAAATAAATGTTTAATTTAAAAATTAATTATTAACAATAACGCCAGCTAGGGCGCTGGCTGAAAAATAAAGACAAAAGATATGGGGAATTTCATGCTTAATATAAAATTAAACGGGCTTAAAGAAAAATTTTATAGAAAAAACTTCTTGCTCAATCATCAGGTGGGTTCTAAAGGGGCTGTCATGATTTTTTTTGCTTTTATATTAATTGTGAGTCTTTTATATCTGTTTCAAGTTAATAGTCTGGCAACTAAAGGTTATGAGATTAAGGATTTAGAAGAAAAAGCTGCTGAATTAAGGGCAAAAAATAAAGCTTTAGAATTACAAATTACAGAATTGCGCTCAACAGAACGTATCACCCGAGAAATAAAAAATTTAGACATGGTCGCTGTTGCTATGGTTGAATATCTTAAAGCTAATGGCACATCTGTGGCAATTAAGCGTTAAACATAATATTATATTTGATATAAAAACCCCTGGACCATATATGGCTCAGGGGTTTGGATTTAATTTTTAAATGCGATTTCTCGCAAATGGCCTTTTAGGCTCATGGCGCCAAAGAAAATGCAGGCAAGCAGCAAGGGCAGGGAAATCTCCACTAAAGTAAGAGTTTCAGGCAAAAATGCATATTGTTCGTGGAGTTTGATAGATGTTTCTGGATCAAAGAGCAGTAACATTGAAAGGACAATTATTTGCAAAACCATTTTTGTTTTGCCCCAGGCATTAGCGCCGGTTTTTTTAATTTCAATATGGCGCGTCAGCCAGTTTTGTTTAGCCGCCCAAAAATTTTTGATCAGATATTTTAGGAGGGCTGTTTGAAACAGGACAAGGTCAATTATTAAAATGGGCAAAATAAGGCTCAGATAAACATCTGATTTAACGTAAAACAAAAATCCTAGAAAAACTGCCGCATTGCTGACTTTGTCAGCTGTCGGGTCTAAAATAGTTCCGAGTTGGGTTTCTTGCCCTCGCAGCCTGGCCATTGAGCCATCCAGACCGTCAAGCAAAGCAGAAAAAAGAAAAAGCAGGGCCGCCAGCTTGTAAAAATGAAGCCAAATAAGTAATATAAGAGGTAAGGCCATCAAGAAACGCAGGGCAGACAAATGATTTGGTTTGATTGTTTGCGGAATAAACTTCAAAACCGGCAGGAAAAAATAATCATGAGGTTTTGCGTTAGGAAATTTTTGCTTTTCAAGAACTCCATCTTTGATCGCATCCATTTTTCATTCCTCCTTTTAAAATTTTAATGTGCTATATAGAATTTTAATGATTTTTTATTAATTTGTAAAGTATGTTTAAGATATTAAAGAAATCAAAAAAAACAAATGCCCGCCTGGGAAAACTTAAAACTTCCCATGGCGAAATTAAAACGCCTTTTTTTATGCCTATTGCTACTAAGGCTGCGGTTAAAAATATTTCTGCTGCGGAATTAAGCGATTTAGGCGCTCAAATTATTTTAGCAAACACTTACCATCTTTATTTGCAGCCAGGCGAGAAAATTATTAAAAGCCATGGCGGTTTGCATAATTTTTTAAATTGGCAAGGACCTATTTTAACTGATTCCGGCGGCTATCAGGTTTTTTCCTTGTCAAAAATAAGGAAAATCAAGCCTGAAGGCGTTGAATTCCAGTCGCATTTGGATGGTTCTAAACATTTATTAACCCCGGAAAAATCAATTCAAATCCAGCAGGATTTAGGCGTTGATATTATGATGGCTTTGGATGTTTGTCCTTCAGGCCAGGCTGAATTTAAAGAGGTAAGGCGGGCAAATGAAATTACTTTTGATTGGGCGAAAAAATGTAAAAAAGAATGGCAAAAAAGTAGTCGAAATCAATTATTGTTCGGTATTATTCAAGGGGGGATTTTTAAAAATTTAAGGGAAGAAAGCTTGGTTCAGATTACTAGCCTGGATTTGCCCGGTTATGCTATTGGCGGTTTGGCAGTTGGAGAGCCTCGGGATAAGATGTTTGATATTATTGAATATATCTGCCCACAATTGCCAGAAGATAAGCCTCGTTATTTGATGGGTTTGGGGCGGCCAGAAGAAATAGTTTTTGCAGTCAAACAGGGCGTAGACATGTTTGATTGCGTTATTCCTACCAGAGAAGCTCGCCATGGCCGTTTGTATCAATTTTGTGCTCAAAAGGAAAAGGGCGCAATTAATATTTTGGGCAATTTGGCTTATAAAACCTTGACTGCCACTAATGAGAAATATAAAGATGATTTTGAAGCGATTAATAGAGATTCTGGCGTTAAATTATTGCAAGAATATACAAAAGCTTATTTGCATCATTTGTTTAAAATAAATGAGGGATTAGGGTTGCGATTGGCGACTTTGAATAATTTGGAATTTTATTTAAAACTAATGGAAAAAATCCGCGAAGGAATTCTAAATCATAAAGTTTGAATATTAACTTTTTTAAGCCCTGTATAGTTAACAGTCAAGGGTAACACTTTTAATAAATTTTTCATGTGGAGTTAATCCATTAA
>DSBA01000070.1 GCA_011046145.1 Candidatus Uhrbacteria bacterium
GGCATGGCGGTTTTGGTATGAATAGGATGACACCTCAACAAAAAATTACAGCCACATTGTTTGGATCTTTAAATAACATAACTTATCCACAAAAGGTAACTTTAATTCTGCAACAGTACACAACTTGACTAATTTAAAAGCTTTTGCTAAAGTTAAAATCAATACAATTTAACACCATCCCAGTCCGCTTAGGACAATCATGAAACCCGCATGTCGAGGTTTCAACGGTGCGATAATAACAGCTTAGAGTATAGAGCGATAGCAACAGGTGTTTTTCCTCTTGCTCCAGCCGCTTGCTCTTGCTGCCAAATCCCACCGATGGGATTTTTTTGATTAATACTAATTACTAATCTGTACTAATATGCTAATTTCAAAATATTCGTATATTCGTACCAATTAATACTTTTGTAAAGTATAAATAACCTCATACAACCTCATACAACTTCATACAACCTCATACAACCTCATATAATTTAATATAACCTAATAAACAAAAATGACCGAAGAACAAAAAAACAATAAAGAAAAAGAAATTTTAGAAAACGAAGAAGAACTAAACGAACCCAAAATAGAGCACTATGAGTTGCTTTATATTGTTTCCAATTCTTACACAGCAGACGAATTAAAGCCAATTAATGAAAAAATCAGCAGCCTGATCAAAGAACAAGGCGGAAAAATTACAAAAGAAGAAAGCTTGGGCAAAAACAAACTGGCTTATCCGATTAAACAATTAAGCCATGGATATTATCAGCTTTATGAATTTGACCTGGCCAAAGAAAACTTATTGAATCTTAATAATGCCTTAAAATTAAACAAAGAGCTTGTCAGGTTTATAATTGTTAAGAAAAAAGTTAAAACAGAAGCTGCTCTGCGCGAAGAAAAAGCCCTGCAGGAAAAACTAGCCAAAAAGAAAAAAAAAGAAATTGAAAAAATTAAAAAAGGCAAAGAAGAAGACAAGGAAAAGCCGAGAAAAGAAAAAAGCAAAGTCAGCCTGGAAGATCTTGATAAAAAACTGGATGAAATTCTAGGCGGCGACGAAATGCTGTAAAATGCGAATCTGCAAATGATTTACAAATCTACGAATTTACCCTTCTTCCCCTTTTTACCCATTTTACCCTTCTTTCCCTTTTCTATCTGTAAACCTCATAAAACCTAATATAACTTTAATCTATAATCTTAAATATATAATCTAAATCCTATGAATTTAAACAAAGCCATGATCATTGGCAATTTAACCAGGGATCCTGAAATCAAAACAACACCCCAAGGAACTTCAGTCACTACTTTTGGCGTAGCAACCAGCTTTGTCTGGAAAGATGCTGAAGGCCAAAAACAGGAAAAAGTAGAATACCACAATATTGTTGCCTGGCGCAGATTAGCTGAAATTATCAGCCAATATCTGAAAAAAGGAAGCAAGGTCTATATTGAAGGCCGGCTGCAAACCAGGGACTGGACTGGACAGGACGGAGTCAAAAGATACAGAACAGAAATTATCGCTGAAAACATGATAATGCTTGACAGCAAAAGCGGCTCTTTTGAGCCAGCTGCTGCTAAAAGCAATGACTTGCCGACAATAGAGCAAGAATCTCCAACCGCTTCTCCGGAAGCAGAATCTGACAGCGATGAAATTAAGCTGGAAGACATACCCTTTTAATTAACAATGACTGATTTGGAGGATAAAGCTTTTAGTTGGAAATTTTTGTTGTGTAAAACAACAACCTTATACAACCTCATACAACTTCATACAACCTTATATAACTTCATAAAACCTTATACAACCTAACAAACAATATGACCAATCAAAAAAATTTACTGGAAACAAAAAAATACTGCTATTTTTGCGTTAATGGCATCAAAGACATTGACTATAAAGACAGTCAGCTTTTGCGACGCTGGACATCTTCCTATGCCAAAATTGTGCCGCGCCGAAGAAGCGGGGTTTGTGCCAAACATCAAAGAAATCTTGCCCAAGCAATAAAACGCGCCCGCTATATGGCTCTCTTGCCATACCTGCCAAGGTAATAATCAAGCGCCAATAACCAATTATCAAACAATTTTTAAATTCTAATAATTAATCCCAAAAAATGTTTAGATATTAGAATTTAATTATTAATCATTGTTTTAATACTGGATATTGGTCATCCCAAAGAGATGCCTTCAAGATTGGTAATTAAATATACCCTATGTCTACAATTTCAAGTCTTAATGACATCAAAAAAGGCCTTAACCTCATATGGAACAATGAGCCTTGTGTTGTTTTGGAAGCCAATTTTGTCAGAATGCAGCAGAGAAAGCCTGTGATGCAAACAAAGTTAAAAAATTTGATTTCCAGCAAAGTAGTTGAATATTCATTCAAACAAGGCGAAAGGATAGAAGAGGCTGACCTAGCGAGAAGCAAGGCCAATTACCTTTATAAAGACGAACAATCCGCTTATTTCATGAATAATGAAACTTACGAACAATTTGACATTCCGTTGAACCAGCTTGGATCCAAAATTAAATTTTTAAAAGAAGGCACTGACTGCGATATTCTATATTTTGAAAATAAACCAATAAACATTGATATTCCTATAAAAATAAGCTTAAAAGTCATTTCTGCGCCTCCTGGGATCAAGGGAGATTCGTCAAGCAATGTTACTAAGCAAATTGAACTGGAAACCGGCGCTGTTATTAATGCTCCGCTTTTTGTCAAAGAAGGCGAAGAAATTATAGTAAATACTGAAACAGAAGAATATGTTGGCCGGGCTTAAAAAAGCAAGGGGGGGATAGGCAAAAATGGGCAGGAAAAAGAAATGGCTGCCACGGCAGCAAAGCGAAAAACTGGGCAAAAAAAGCCATCTGGTCATCTTGTCTAAGAAGGACAAGCAACGCTCCGATCGGAGCAAAAGCAAACGCCGACGTGAATACATGAACGATCATGGAAATACGCCGGTTTTTTTATTTTTACTAATCTGCAAATTAACTACAAATTTACAAATGGTCATTATTTTTTAATTTTCGTATATTTGTAAAGGATTCGTAATTTAGTAAAGAAAAAAGCCCTGCCATTACTGACAAGGACTTTTTATTTAAATGAATGTTGCCTCAAACCTGACACTTCAACCTCACGCTATTCTTCTACTGCTGTCAAAACTTGTTTTTTTATTTTGCTGATTAATTTGGGATTGTCTCGCAAAAACTGCTTGGCATTTTCCCGGCCTACGCCTAATTTAATTTCGCCTTCTTTGGCGTCATCATAAAGATAAGTATTGCCTGATTTTTTAATTACGCTAAACTCTACGCCAGTATCCAAAACATCGCCTGTAATAGAAATTCCCTCATTATACATGATATCAAATTCACAAGAACGAAAAGGCGCGGCTACTTTATTTTTAACAATTTTAGCTTTAACGCGGTTGCCAATAAATTTATCGCCCTGTTTAATCTGAGCTGCCCGTCGCACCTCAATCCTGACTGACGAATAAAACTTTAAAGCATTGCCGCCCGTGGTTGTTTCTGGGTTGCCAAAAAAGACACCGATTTTATGCCGAGTTTGGTTGATAAAAATCAAAATTGTGTGCGATTTGGAAATAATACCAGCTAATTTTCTTAAAGCCTGCGACATTAATCTTGCCTGCAAAGCCATGTGCTGATCGCCCATTTCGCCTTCTATTTCAGCTTTAGGCGTCAAGGCTGCCACAGAATCAACAACAATAACATCAACGCCGTTTGACCTGACTAGTGTTTCCACAATATCCAAGGCTTGTTCTCCTGTATCTGGCTGGGAAATAAAAAGCTCATCAATATTAACGCCGATTTTTTTGGCATATTCTGGATCTAAGGCGTGTTCAGCGTCAACAAATGCGGCTGTGCCACCTTGTTTTTGCACTTCTGCCACAACATGCTGGGCTAAAGTAGTTTTGCCTGAAGCTTCAGGTCCAAATATTTCAATAATTCTGCCGCGTGGCACACCACCGACGCCTAATGCAATATCTAAAGATAAACAGCCCGTGGTAATCGCCTCTACTTGCATGGCTTTTGCTTCTCCAAATTTCATGATCGCGCCCTCTCCAAACCTTTCCTTAATCTGAGAAATAGCAATTTCTGCCGCTTTTTGCCTGTCTTTTTCCTCCCCCTGATTTTGTCGTTTTACCATAGTATTATTTTTATATTTTAAATTTAATTAAATATTTTTTAACATTTTAAAAAAATAAATCCCAAAAGCTAAGCCTAAAATTCTTCTTACTTATAGTCTACTGCACAAGAATCTCACGAAAAACAGTCTGTTCTCTGCTGTATTTTTTAACTGCTGTTATTTTAATAACATTTAAGCCTTTATGCAAATCCAGGGCAGCTTTAAATTCTCCGTTTTTATCTAAAAAAACTTCTTTTTCATTTATAAAAACTTGGGCTTCTTTTTCTGTTTGGCCCTTGATTTCAATAAAATTATCCTGAATTATTAAATTGCCTACCGGCGCAGAAACAATCAATTCAGGCGCTTTAAAAATCCTGCTGATCTGGAAACCGAAATAAGCCAACAAACTAACAACAATTAAGCTGATTATTATATTTCTAAAACGATCCGGGGTTAAAAAAATTCTTGTTTGCTTTTTTTTATTTTCAATGTTTTTTTGATCAGCAGACGACAATTTGCCTTTTTCATAAACAGCCAAGAGCCGATTATAATCCAAAGCTAAATATTTTGCGTAATTTTTAATAATATTTTTTACATATACCTCATCAGGCAGCTTGGCATAATTGTCGTTTTCCAAGGCTAAAAGTATTTGCTTACTGATTTTTGTATCTTGTTCAACTTGTTCAAGACTAATTGCTTCTGCCTGGCGATATCGTTTAAAAATCTGGCCCAATGTTTCTTGTTTCATAATTTATTAACTTAAAGCTTTCTAATCAAAACCTAATCTTACTATCCCAAAAGGCAAATAATTACCAATCACCCCAATTATTATTTTTTTCAATCTTTTTAGCCTCTTCTTCTTCGTCAACTTCTTCATCTTCCAAAGATTCCGCTGATGATGATTCTTCCTCTTCTTCTTCGGGCTCTTTGTCTGACTTAATTTCAGCCATTTCAGGACCTTCATATTCTGCTTCAATTTCAACTTCTTTTTCTGAAACCAAAATTTCTCTAGGCTTGGCGCCGTCTGCTGGCCCGACAATCCCAGCTTCCTCCAATAAATCCATTAAACGGGCAGCCCGAGCATAACCGATTTTTAATCTGCGTTGCAAATAAGAAGTTGAGGCTTTGCCAGCCTGCAAGATTAAAGTTTTAGCTTCTTCAAAAAGCTCATCCCCTTCATCCGGATCGGAAAAATCAATTGTGCCATCGCCGTTAAATTTTGTTTGCTTTTCAATCACTGTCTGGTCATATTCTGGCTCTTCACCGCTTTGTTTCAGAAAATCAACCACTCTTTTGACTTCGTTATCAGAAACAAAAGCGCCCTGCAAGCGCTTTGGCTTAGACAGCTCCGCTGTTGTATAAAGCATGTCGCCCCGGCCGATTAATTTTTCAGCTCCTGCATAATCTAAGATTGTCCGCGAATCAGTAATTGAAGCAACGGCAAAAGCTATTCTTGCCGGAACATTGGCTTTAATTAAACCAGTAATAACTTCAACCGACGGTCTTTGAGTCGCTAAAACCAAATGTATGCCCACAGCGCGAGCCATTTGGGCCAATCGAATAATCAAAGATTCAACTTCGTGCCCCATATTGGCCATTAAATCCGCCATTTCATCAACTACAAAAATAATATAGGGTATTTTTTCTTCTGCTATTTTATTATAATCTTCAATGTTCCTTTTGCTGAATTTTTCTAAAAATTGATAGCGCCGGTCCATTTCAGCCAATGTCCATTTTAAAGCATTGACTGTTTTTTTTAAATCAGTAATTACAGGAGTTAATAAATGGGGGATATTATTATAGGCTGGCATTTCCACTCGTTTGGGATCAACCATAATAAATTTTAACGTATCAGGACCGTTTTGATAAAGCAAACTAATAATAATTGAATGCAAACAAACTGATTTGCCCGAACCTGTCTGGCCAGCCACCAAAAGATGGGGCATTTTTGTCAAATCACCGACCCATGTTTTACCAGAAACATCACGACCAATTGGCAAGGTTAAATTAGAATTGCGTTTTTTAAATTCCGGACTTTCCAATAATTCCCTTAATTTAACAATGGCCACTGACTGATTCGGCACTTCAATGCCCACCAATGATTTGCCGGGAATCGGGGCTTCGATTCTCAAAGGATGGGCTGCTAAAGCTAAAGCTAAATCATCATTCAAAGCAGTAAGGCGCGACAGCTTAATGCCTTCAGCAGGCTTTAAAGTATATTGGGTAACAGTCGGGCCAACAGCCACTTCGCCCATTTCAACCGGAATATTAAAGCTTTCCAATGTTTTTTGGATAATCATTTTATTAGCCACGATATTGCCAGAAGTCGGTTTGCCTATTTTTCCATCTAGTAAATCAAAAGGGAGGTCTATTTTACGAAAAACTTTTTTAGGTTTAGGCTCGTCTAATTTAATATCTTCTTCAATTTCAGTTTCAGAAAAATTTCCCTCAATTTTCTTTTCCGCAAAAACAACTCCTTCCTTTTCTTCTGAATTAGAGATTTCCGGTTTTTTTTCTTCTTCTATGGTGCCGGCTTGTTCTGCTAAGTAGTCTTTCTCTTCTTCCGGCTTTCTCTCTAATTTTAATTTTAAATTATAATACCAAATCTGCAATTTCTGAATTATTCTGCCCAAAATCGAGCGTGATTCTTTAAGGTCTTCAATTGAAGTATTTAAAATCAAAAGAATAGACACAATAAAAATAGCTATAAAAAAAATCAAGCTAGCCCAAAAACCCATAAAATTCTGGGAACTCTGGCTTAAAATTAAGCCTAAATAACCGCCACCCCGCCCCTGATCAACAGCCAAAACAGCCTGGTCAACAGGAATAAATAAATGCAACAGGGCTGTCAGGCTTAAAACAAGCAAAAAAAGGCCAAAATAACTGGCTGTTTTAATTTTATAATTCTTATTTAACAAAGCATATCCCCAAATAACTAAAATTAAAGGAAATGCATATTTTGCCCAGCCAAAAAATAAGGCCAAAAATTTATCAATAAAACCGCCTAAACTACCGGCTAAATTAAATAAGCCGAGCAAACTAATGCCAGCCACTGCAAATAAAAAAATAATGAAAATCCATCTTTTGGTTTCAGGATGCACCTCTATTTGAAAACCGGGCTTTTTAGAATTTTTTTTGTAATTTTGCTTTTGCTTGCTGATTTTTTTCATAATTTTATCTATTCCAAATAATTAATTGGCTATTACAAATCAAAAAGGATAATAACCATATTTCAAGCCCTAACTTCTGTAATTATAAAGCTATTTTAGCATAAAAATATAAGTTTGGCAAAAATAAAAAAAGAAGCAATTTTTTGCCTCAAAATCTTAATTTTAAACTAAGCGGGTAACGGGAATTGAACCCGTATCTTCACCTTGGAAGGGTGACATAATAGCCATTATACGATACCCGCAAAATAAAAATTCTAAAAAATTTTTACTTCAATCTTATCTAGATATTTAATATCTTAACAAAATACCCAAAATTTTTCAATGGTATGTATAGTTAACACCAAGGGGTTACAGATAGTATACTTAAGGGTAACACATGTTAACTATTAAATTTAAGCATATGAATAAGAC
>DSBA01000051.1 GCA_011046145.1 Candidatus Uhrbacteria bacterium
TATACTATGTATTTAATGCTTAATAATAAAAAATAAAAAATGACTAGAGAAAAATATCTTACCCAAGAAGGTCTGAAAAAAATAAAAAAAGAATTAGAATATTTAAAAACCGTCAGAAGAAAAGAAATTACCCATCGCATAGAAGAAGCCATTAAATTAGGCGATCTTTCAGAAAACGCAGAATACCATGAAGCTAAAGACGACCAGGGTTTAAATGAAGCTAAAATTAGGGAATTAGAAGAAATTTTAAATAATGCCGTCCTAATCAACAATGAAAAAGGCTCCAAAAATATCGTTGAAATTGGAGATACTATTAAAGTCAAATATGACAGCCAGGAAAGGGAATTTACTATTGTTGGCCAAAGCGAAGCTAATCCTTCAGAAGGTTTGATTTCCAATGAATCACCGATTGGACAAGCTTTTATTGGCAGAAAAAAAGGTGAAACCGTAGAAGTTGAAGCTCCGGCCGGCACAGTTAAATATAAAATAATAAAGATTGAATAAACAACTAATTTGCCGATCTGCTTAAAAGCCGCGCTTATATAAAAAGCGCGGCTTTTGACGTTTTTGCTAAAATTAGATAAAATAAAAAAGTAGGCAACTTAAAACTTATTAGTCAATTTTTTTATATTATATAACAAACCCAATAAACTAATTACCTAACCAAACAAAATATTATGTCACAAGATGAACGCAAAATCCGCTTGGCCAAATTAAATAAAATCAAACAAGAGGGGATAGATCCTTATCCTGCAAGATTTGATAAAAAAAATTCTTTAGCCGAAGCATATAACTCTAAGATCAGCGCTAAAGTAAAAACCGCCGGCAGGATCATGACCATTAGGGATATGGGCAGGCTTTGTTTTTGCCATTTGATGGATGAATCGCGCAAAATGCAAATTGTACTTCAAAGCGACAAAATAAAACCAGAAGATTATAAATGGTTTATTAAAAATTTAGATATAGGAGATTTTATCGGCGTAGACGGAGAAATTTTCAAAACTAAAAAGGGTGAAATCTCAATTTTAGTTAAAAATTACATTTTATTAGCCAAAGCCATTTTGCCTTTGCCAGAAAAATGGCATGGCTTAAAAGACGAAGAAATTAAATTAAGGAAAAGGTACCTTGACTTTATTGCCAATCCGGAATTAAAAAAGCTTTTTTACCGCAAAGCAAAATTCTGGCAGACAACCAGGGATTTTTTGCGAAATGAAGGCTTTTTAGAAGTTGAAACTCCTGTTTTGGAAACCACAGCCGGCGGCGCTGATGCCGAACCTTTCATTACTCACCATAACGCATTGGATATGGATCTATATTTAAGAATTTCCATGGGTGAATTATGGCAAAAAAGACTGATGGTCTCCGGATTTGAAAAAACTTTTGAAATCGGCCGGCAATTTAGAAACGAAGGCCTAAGCCGCGAACATTTGCAGGATTACAGCCAAATGGAGTGTTATTGGGCCTATGCTGATTATCAAGATATGATGAGGCTAACTGAAAAAATGTATAAAAAAATCATCAAAGAAACTTATGGCAAGCTGAAATTTGAAATTGCCGGTTTTACTGTTGATTTTGACCAAACCTGGCCGCAGATTGATTATGTGCAAAAAATTAAAACTGATTTTGATATTGACGTGACCAAAATAACTAAAGAAGCTTTGATTAAAAAACTTAAAGAATTAAAAATAGATTTTGATTCAAACATAGCCAAAGCCAGGTTAATTGATATATTATGGAAACAAGTAAGAAAAACTATCAGTGGCCCTGCTTTTTTAATTAACCATCCGGTTGAGGTTTCACCTTTAGCCAAAAGAGATTTAAAAAATCCTAATCGAGTCCAAAGATTCCAAATAATCCTGGCTGGTTCAGAAATGGGCAATGGCTATTCTGAATTAAATGATCCGATTGACCAAGAGGAGCGTTTTGCCCAGCAAGCGCAAATGCGAGAGGCAGGGGATAAAGAAGCGCAGATGCATGATCAGGATTTTATTGAAGCTTTAGAATACGGCATGCCGCCAACAGCCGGATTTGGCTTCTCAGAAAGATTATTTTCTTTTTTGGAAAATAAAACAGCCCGCGAGTGCCAAATTTTCCCTCTAATGAAACCAGAAAAATAGCTCGAGTAAAAAATCTCCCATCTTTACAAATTAAAAGGTTGTATATAATATATATCTTATACAAATGTGCAAATTCGTAAATTTGTATGATCTTTGTATGTTCGTATCACGAAATTTGTATAAATTTATAAAAATTTGTGTATGCCATACGAAAAACCAAAAATTGAAAAATTTGAAAAAAAAGATTATGTTTTTGATGAATTTCATAAAGCAGGATTTAAAATAGAAAAATTTCCTGAAATTTTTGAACGAGCAGTCGAACTTGCCAATATGCCGGATTCTCATTTTGATGACGGCGTTAAAATGTCAGAAATAGTTGAAATTTTATGGCAAGATCTAAAAAAGGAAAATGATATAAAATTCACCATAGAAGAGCTAAAGCTTTCTTGCCTTTTCCATGATATTGGCAAATCAGGGCCGCCCAATGCAAACAGGGAAGAACGTTTTATGATAGAACAGATATTTAATCCAATTTATTTTAACCCTAAAAAACCTGATTTTAAAGGCAGGAATCCAAAACAAATCTTGATCAAAGAGGCTCTTCAAATTGAAAACTTGCCAAACCATGACAAAATAGTAAATTATTTACAATCATTATTTTTGCATATTTATGATGAAAAAAACAATACGCTAAAAGAAGAAAAATTGGATTTAAATAAACATACCATGATAGATTTATGGCGCGAGCATGATTATTGGACATACCAGCTTCTGCAAAAATTCGGCGATAATCAAATATCCAAAGATGTTATTATTGTTTCCAGCACTCATCATACTTTGGAAGGTCATGACCCGGCAATGATTGACGGTGAAATTCCCAATGAAGCAATAACGCTGGAACTTTTAGACAAATATCTAATTTTAACTTTGGTTGATAAATATCAGGCTTTTATTGAAAGAAGCGGAAAAACTCATGAAGAAACGGTTAAAATTCTAGAAAAAATAATTAATGACAGTAAAAAAAGAGGCGTTATGAAAAAAATATTCAGCCTAAATGAAGAAAAAGTATACGGAGAATATATTAAATATCTGGGAATTATAAAAAAACATCCTGAAATGGCTGAAATTATTAAAAAAAAAATAAAATTATAATAAAAAAAACCCCAAGCTCTGATAAACTCGGGGTTTTTATTTTTTATACTTGTCCTGTCCAGCAATAAGTGCAGACGCGGTCAGGCGGCAAACCAATAGCAGTGATGTTCTGCTTAACATCAAGATAAATTATTCTCTTAACAACATCCCATGGTGATTTTTTGTTGACATCTCGGCGGATCCATTCAACCATTTGCCTGTATTGTTCAGTTTGGGGGTCAAGATAAGGAGCTATCTTAATTTCATCTATGTTTTTGCCTTCAATTGCTGACATGGCGCGGCGCGTCGCTAGCTCTTCACGCCTACGGGTTGATTCTTCAAAAATACATGTTTCAATTAAGGGCGCGCAAGCCAGGCCCAAAGTTAAATCTTGGGGACGACAGCGGCCGATTTTTTTAATCAACCAAAGCAATTGAGTGTTTCTGACCAAAGAATCATCAATTAAAAAAAACCTTTTGCCTTTTATGACAGGCCCTATGGTATTAATTTTATGAAAAGCAGAATAATCTCTCATCCTCTGGCTAGCGTACATAAAACTGCGAATTCCTCTTTTTTTTCTCAACGGCCTTTTTAACGGAATACCAGAAGCGCTGGCTGCTCCATGCGCATGACCCAGTCCAGAATCAGGAATTCCGGCAATGTAATCTATTTCAATGCCAAGGGGCTCAAACGTCTGCCAAAGAGCAGCTCCTGTTCTATCCCTGACTTCTTCAACGCATCTGGATTCAATAATCGCTTCCGGATAAGCTGTATAAACGTACAAAAAACCGCAAATTTTACTGTTGTTGTAGCCTGCCAAACAAATCTTCGGTCCGCTATTATCAATAAAAACAATTTCTCCGGCTTTTAGTTCTCTATCAATTTCATAATCCAAATTATCCAGGCCAGTTGTTTCACTAACCACAGCATAAGCCCGCTCTTTCCGAGCTAAAGTAAGGCTAAAAGTGCCACGAGGGTCCCTAGCAGCAAAAATGCCATCAGCGGTCATGAGCAAAAGATTGATTGAACCCTGTCCTGAAATCATCTGCCAAAGCTTTTTAATGCCATCAACCAAATTAGAGCCGGTACTGATAATTTCTCCGCAAACTTCAGCCTTATTATAATGCCAAGTTTCCTTTTTTTCATCCCAAGTTTTTTCTTGAAAATTATGGCCTTGTTCTTTCAAATCATCGCCAATTTGCTGAAGGTTTTGAAAATTACCTTGAACTACAATGCTATAGCTGCCGATTCTAGTATCAAACTTCAATGGCTGAACATCCGCAGAACTACAAACGCCAATGCCCAAATTGCCGGGAAGCTTACCTATATATTCTTCAAATCTTGGCAAAAAGAGCACGCTAACAATAGAATGGATCTCTTTATAAAGCCCATTGCCTTGCCTGGTAAAAATACCGCCAATTGACTGGCCAAGATGTTCATGATCTCCCAGCAAATTATAAAGATCATAAATACAATCATCCTTAACCGCAAAAACTCCTGATAAGCCGCTCATTTTTCCTCCTTTTAATTTTATTGTAAAGAACTATTTTATCTTATAAAACCTTGCCCAAATTGTCAATTTTTGCTAAAATAGGATTAGAATTTTAGTGCTTTAGCATTTTAGAATTTTGGTATTAAAAATCTAAAATCTACAATCTAAAACACTATAATCTAAAAATCTAAAATTATAAAAATATGCTAGACATAAATTACCTCCGGGAGAATTTAAAAAAATTGAAAACAGCTGCGAAAAATAAAAAAATCGTCATTGATTGGGACCAATTATTAAAATTAGACGACCAAAGGCGCAAATTAATTCAGGAAATGGACAATTTGCGCAACCAACGCAATGAAAACGCTAATTTGCTTAAAGATCCTAAAAAGAGAACTTCTGCGCTAATAAAAGAGGGGAGGGCATTGAAAGACAAATTAGCCAGCCTTGAAAGCAAATATAACTTGCTCCTAGCGCAATTTGAAGAAATAATGGTCAAAGTGCCGATAATTCCGTCGGCTGATACTCCCATTGGCAAAGATGAAAACGATAATGTTGAAATTTTTAAATGGGGCAAGCCGCCCAAATTTGATTTTAAGCCCAAAACTTATATTGAACTGGCGGAAAACTTGGATTTGCTGGATTTGGAGAGGGGAGCGAAAGTAAGCGGTTATCGAGGCTATTATGTTAAAAATGAAGCTGTAATTCTACAAATGGGATTAATGATGTTTGCTTTAAACAAATTAATAGCTAAAGGATTTACGCCCATTATTCCACCAACTATAGTCAAAGAATTCGTCCTATTTGGCAGCGGTTATTTCAACGGTAAAACTTATAATCCAGAAACTGATGAAATTTATAAATTAGCAAATGCAGACAAACTATCAGACGGTTCAATACAAAAAGAAAACAAATTTTTAATCGGTACAGCCGAGCCATCTCTATTGGCGTATTATGCTGATGAAATTTTAGAGGAAAAACAGCTACCCATTAAATTTGCCGGCTTTTCCCAATGCTATCGCAGCGAAATAGGCAGTTATGGCAAAGACACAAAAGGGATTTATCGTGTCCATGAATTTATGAAAGTTGAACAAGTTTGCTTAACCAAGGCGGATATTGCTGAATCAGATAAAATCCACCTGGAGATGATTGAAATTTCAAAAGAATTGCATCAAGACTTGAAATTGCCTTATCGTATATTACAAATCTGTACCGGAGATATGAGCGCAGGTAAATATAAAATGTTTGATATCGAAGCCTGGATTCCCAGCAAAAACGGCTATGGTGAAACAGGTTCGGCTTCCAATTTTTTAGATTGGCAATCACGGCGCTTAAATGTTAGATATAAAGACTCTAAAAAGAACAAAAATTTTGTTCATATGATTAATAATACAGCCATTCCCAGTCCGCGCTTTTTAATCTCTATATTGGAAAATTACCAAAACAAAGACGGTTCTATTGCAGTACCTGAAGTTTTGCGTCCTTACTTAAATAATCAGGATAAAATCGGGCCTAAAGAAAAATAATTTTAAATTTTTAAAAAGCTAAATTATTTTCATAATGAAAAAATATTCTTTGACAGGCCTATTTAAAAATCGCCCCAAAAGAAAAAACCTCCTGTTTTCCAAAAAGTATAAAATAGAAAGGAGCGCGCGCTACCGCAACCCGTTAAAAATAAAAAAGGGCATCCTGCAATTCAAGTTTTTTCGCCTGATTAATCTTATTTTAATTATAATTATAGTCTCCAGCCTGTATTTTTTTATTTTTTCTGATTTTTATCATATAACTAATATTGAAATCTACGGCAACCAAATTATTTCCACTGAAGATCTTCTGGATTTGACCAATAATTTTTTAAATCAAAAGCGTTTTTTTGTTTTTAAAAATAAAAATATTTTTATTTCCAGCCGTAAGAATTTAAGCCAAAAAATTAATCAAGCAATCCTTTTAGACGACATTAAAATAGAAAAAATTTTGCCTAATACCCTAAGGATAATTATAAATGAAAAAGAAGCTGTTTTAAAATGGATAACTGACAGCCAAGAATACTTAATTGGCAAGCAGGGAATAATCATAAAAAGATTCCACAAGCTAAAAACTCCTAAAATTTTTCAAATTGGCGATTTAGCCCCCCTGGAGGATAATAGCTATAATAATGATTTTTTAAAAATAGATAATTTAGCGCCAGAACCAGTAAACCTAGGGGATTATGTTTTAAAACAAGGAGATATAGAATTTATATTAAATCTGACTAATGAAGCAGGAAAAAGCGAATATTTGAGGATCAAAAAAATCAGCGTACCCAATATTTTGCCCCAATATCTCATCATAGAAAATGAAGGCGATTGGAAAATTTATTTTAATTTGGCTGATTCTCTAACCAACCAATTAAACCGCCTAAACATTTTAATCGCTGAAAAAATAAAAAAAGAAAATCTAAGAGCGGTTGATTATATTGATTTAAGGCTAGGGGAGAGTGTTTATTATAAAATGAAATAATTTTAAAAAATAAAATGTATAAAAAAATCCCCATAGAATTTTAAACTATGGGGGTTGTGGCAGCTGGCAGCAAATTCCAACGGATTAGCAGCTCAAGCCTGTAAGGGGATTTGCAGCTAAAACACTGGACTTGCTCGCGATCCGGAAGGATCGTCATTAGACTGCCGCAAAAAGGACACCGGATCTTATTTTCTGTTTTGTTGGCCATTTTTCCTCCTTTTAAGATAATAAAGTATACCATATAATTGTTTTCTTGTCAACAACCAAAGGTAATGTGCAAGGACATTTGGCGGTTTTTTCCTAGTTAATATAAACTGGGTAAATGAGTATAAATATGCCAAAAACAATTAAAGATGAACGATTACGCTGGATTTTACCAATAATTAACAA
>DSBA01000009.1 GCA_011046145.1 Candidatus Uhrbacteria bacterium
GACATTACAATCCAATCGTCTAATTTTACATCATCAAAATGATTTGGAATTTCACACCAACAATTAAAAACGACATTGCCAATATCCGACAAATATATCAATCTATTCCTAATCTCTCCCATGCAACAAATCTGGTCCTTGGTGCAAATCGCAACATAATACATAGCTGACCAGGCATAATTCCAATAATTCAAACGAATTGTGGAAACACGATATTTATTTTGAAAATATTCCTTATTCATTTTTATTTTTGTTTATGTCTCAATTTTGCCATAAAATTTATAAAAAGAAAACCCAGAACCACATTGGATTCTGGGTATTATTATTTTTTGGTGGCCCGGACAGGATTGGCTACCTGTGTTTCAGGGTTGAGCACCCCACTTTCTCCGGAACTGCCGAACCAAAACTTAATTACTGAAAATCAGGAAAATCAGCATCCCGCGGGGCATTCCACCAGTTTTTCGCCAAATCGGAATGCAATCCGTCTGGTTCTTTAGCTGGCTGGATAATAATCAAATCCCTGTCAGATTTTTGATTAGCTCTCTTATAACGCATGGCTTCAGCCAAAGTATGATGGCGGGCATTATCAACTGAGGCAGTCATGTATTCCACATAAGCAATCATGCCAGGAGGGAATTTTTTAATTTCTTGCCGAACGTCATCCATTGTTTTAAGCCCATAAAAACAGGGGTTGCCATCTTTAAATCCGAGCATTAAAAATTGATCTGGCTTATAGACAGGATCAAGAATCGCATTTCCCATCGCTATTTTCCTCCTTAAAATATTGTTTTCAAAACATTTATTTTATTTTACCTAATTATTTTAAAAAGTCAAGGATTTGTGAAGACAATTAAAATATTATATAATTAAATAAGAATTTAGCTTTGAACATTGGGCTTTGAGCTTGGAGTAAAAGACCCAAGCTTGAAGCTCTTAGCTCAAGGCGTTTATTTAATTTATACAAAATAAGGAAGTATGTTTTTAGAAAAGCTGGAAATTCAAGGCTTCAAGTCTTTTGCCAAAAAGACTATTTTAGAATTTCCCAACAAAATTAAAGGCTCTCACAGCATAACAGCTATTGTCGGCCCTAACGGCTCTGGCAAATCAAACATTGCCGACTCTATCCGCTGGGTTTTAGGCGAACAAAGCATTAAAACTTTGCGCGGTAAAAAAAGCCAGGATGTAATTTTTTCCGGTTCTGATAAAAAAGCCCGGCTAGGCTTTGCCGAAGTTTCTTTATATTTAAACAATCAAAATAAAAGCGCTGACATAGATTATTCTGAACTAGCCATTACCCGCCGCGTTTACCAGTCGGGCGAAGGGGAGTATTTTATTAATAAAGCCAAAGCTCGTTTATCAGATATCCAGCTTCTTTTAGCCAAAGCTAATTTTGGCCAGCGCACATATTCAATTATTGGCCAAGGCATGGCTGATTCAGTGCTTTCAGCTTCTTTGCAGGAAAGAAAAGAGCTTTTTGACGAAGCAGTAGGAGTTAAACAATTCCAGCTCAAACGCGACCAAGCGCTGAACAAATTTAAAGCTGCCAGGCAAAACCTGGCCCAGGCAGAATTAACCTTAAACGAAATAGAACCCAGGCTAAGATCATTAACCAGGCAGGTTAAAAAACTGGAAAAAAGGGAATCCATTGAGAAAGAATTAAAGAATCTGCAAAAAGATTATTACGCCCAAATCTGGCAGGCATTGGAAGGCAAAATCCAAGAATTAAACCAGAAAAAAAATAAAACTGAAAAAATCTATCAAACACTTAACCAAGAATTGGCTGAAATCCAGAAACAAATAAATTTTTTTTCCGCTGAAACATCTATCCAAGAAACTTATAATAAAATTCAGGAACAATATAATAATCTGCTTCAGCAAGAAAATTCTCTAATCAGGGAACAAACAATTTTGAAAGCTAAAAAAGATCTGAAACTGGAAAAGCAAGGACAAACGAATCTTGTCTGGCTAAACCAGCGCCTTGATGAAATCAGCCAAAATTTGCAAGAATTAAAAAACAAAAAAAACGAGCTGGAAAAATCAATTGATCAGGAAGAAAACATTTTGCAAAACAAACAAGCCCAGGCCGAATCAATCAACAAGCGTTTGGACAATGTCAAACAGGAATTAAGCAAACTTCAAAAAACCAGCCAATTGCCTTTTGAGCAGGAAAAAGAGCTGGAACATATTTTCAACCAACAGCAGGATTTGGTTGACAAACTCTTAAAAGCGCAAAAGCCTGAAGACTTGGAGGAAATAAAAAATCAAGCCAGGCAAATATCCCAAAAACTGGCCTTATACTTGGAAAAACTAAAAACCCTAAAAAGCCAGGACTCTCAAAATTTGATTAATCTCCAAACCCAATTGGAAACTTTAAGCCAGGAGAAAAACGACTTAAAATTAGAAATAAGCCAAATTATCTTTAATTTAAATATTAAAAAAGAAAAAATAGGGTATCTAGGCCAAGAAATAGCCAAAACCAAAAGCGAGCAAGAAAAAATCAACAAAGAAATAGAATTAAGCCAATTTAAGCCGGGCAAAGAAAAGGAGTTTGTTCTAAAAATTAATCAAGAACTCAAAGCAATTGATGCGAAAATTGAAAAATTGGATGAAGAAATAAAAAAACAGGCAGAAAAAATTAGCCAGTTTAATCATGAGGAGCAAAACAAAAAAGAAAATATCCTCAATTTGCAAAAACAATCGCAAGAAAAACAAAACCAAATCAACCAATATGGGCTGGAAACAAACCAATACAATATAGATTTAGCCAGACTCCAAACAAAGCTTGAGAGCATAGAAGCCGAAATCAAGCAAAACCAAATAGACTTTAAGGAAATAAAAGCTCATAGACTTGAAGGACAAATTGATGAAGAAGCAACTTATCAAAAAATAGAACAGCTCAAAAGACAGCTGGAAATAATCGGCGGCATAGATGAAGAAACCCAGGCTGAATACAAAGAAATCAAAGACCGCCATGATTTTATAACCAAACAGTCTAGAGATCTGGAAGAAGCCATCAAATCATTGGAGAAAATAATTGAGGAGCTGGACAAAACAATCAAAGAGCAATTTGATAAAGCTTTCAAAGAAATAAACAAAGAATTTCAAAAATATTTCAAAATTTTATTCAACGGCGGCCAGGCTGAATTGATGAAGGTTACAACCGAAGAAGTTAAAAAAGAAGAAGCAACGGACCAGGATAATGAAACCAAAATCCCCAATGAAGACGAAGGAATTTTGGCCAGAGCTGATAAATTTGAGAAAAAAATAAAAGAAAGGGAAAAAGAAAGTTATTCTGGTATTGAAATCAAAGCCGTGCCTCCGGGTAAAAAAATTAAAGCCATTAACATGCTCTCAGGAGGCGAACGGGCGCTGACTTCAATCGCTTTAATCTGCGCCATTATTCATAATAACCCTTCGCCATTTATTGTCCTGGATGAAGTAGATGCGGCCTTAGACGAGGCAAATTCAGAACGTTTTGCTACTATTTTGGAAGAGCTGGCGAAAAAAACTCAATTTATAATCATTACTCATAACCGGGTGACAATGCATTATGCCCATGTTTTATACGGCGTAACAATGGGCGATGACGGCATTTCCAAAATGCTATCAGTTAAATTAAGCGATGCCGAAGATATGGTCGGCAATGCCAGAGGTTAAAAATTTTAAAAGGCGAAAACAGCTAATTTTTTTATAAAATTGCAGGGAACGCATATATGCGTTCCCTGTGTTTGTTTTACAAACAGCTGTTTTCGCCAAATTTAAAACCGCCCTGTCTATTTTTTTTAAAACAAGGCGGCCATACTTTTAAGAACTTTTAATTTTTTCCCTGACAGATTCATCAATAATAATTTTTTCGCCAAAAACTAATTCAACCAGCCTCATATAAGTGCCGAAAATATCCGGCAAATCCTCAATCGGCACATTGGCAAAAAGAGCTCGCAAAATCTCCTGGTTATACCATTTTTGTTTTTCGTACCCGCCTTTAAAATTTTTCCAAACTCTAGCTTGACTATTATCACATCCCTGTCTAAAACCTTCTGCCAGAGTCGCCTCAAAAAAACTCTGCAAATTATCAAGTTTATCAGCGCATTTGATCATTTTAATATTTAAAGGAGCCTGTACAATGCGTCTAAGCATTTCCTCTTTTCTTTTTTCCCATGATAGATTTTGGGGTTCGGTCAGCATTAAAACCATTTCCAAAACTTTTTCTCCGAATTGCCAGCTGATTAATTCTGGTTTTAAAGGCGTATCCTCCAAAATGTCATGGAAAACACCAGCAATAATAGTATCTTCATCAGCGCCTGACAAGGCCAAAAGAAGACTTACTCCCCATAAATGGGCATTGTACGGTACCTTTGCTTCTTTACGCCGCTGACCATCATGCCAATTTGAAGCTAAAATCAGAGCCTCTCTGATTCTTATTGTCCAATAACCTTTCATGCCACACCCCCTTTTTTAAAAAACTATCTAATTATACACTATGCATCTAAACTCTTTTTTAAAAAAACTCCGGGGAATAATAATAAAGCGTTTTGAAAAATTCTTTAAATCAACTTTTATAAAAAAAATACCGGCTATAACTGTTCTTTTTGTCGCCTGCTGAAAATGAAAATATAAATAATTTCTAAAACAGCCAGTGTATTAATAACTAATAAAGCTATAAACCACCATTTATGAGTGTTTCTAGCAGCTTTCCATAAAGCCACTCCTTTCCAGGGAAGCGTCCATAAGCCTAATAAAAGAAGCAACCAAGGATAATCAATTAAAAATTGCTCAAGTCCCATAAAATTAAAATTAATTATTAACAAATTCAAGTTTAGAATACCTGAAAAAGTTTTTCTTTAATTCCTGACAGCTGATACTTATTCATAATTACAATATACCACTAATTTAGAAATTTTTAACGTAATAAAACTACCCATGACACTGACCTCATTTTTTTATTTTAATTTTAGCAACTTCATATAACCTCATAAAACCTCTTCCAACCTAATATAACCTCATCATATAACCTACAACAACAATACAACCCTTTGACTACGCTCAGGGCAGGCAATCATTACAAGAGAAGAAGTCCCACAATCAATAAAGCAACGATATTTAAAATTTTTATCATCGGATTTATGGCCGGGCCAGCAGTATCTTTATATGGATCCCCGACCGTATCACCTGTCACTGCTGCCTGATGGGCAAAAGAGCCTTTGCCGCCATAATTGCCTGATTCAATGTATTTTTTGGCATTATCCCAAGCGCCACCACCAGAAGTCATGGATATTGCTACAAATATACCAGTAATAATTGAACCGACCAATAAGCCACCCAAAGCATGCACGCCTAAACCAAAACCAACTAAAATCGGAGCCAAAACAGGAATCAAAGCTGGCACAATCATTTCTTTAATTGCTCCTTTAGTCACAATATCAACTGTTTTGCCATAATCAGGCTTTTCCGTCCCCTGCATTATGCCTGGTTTTTCTTTAAACTGCCGCCTAACTTCATTAACAACCTCGCCCGCTGCTTTTCCAACAGCCTGCATTGATAAAGCTCCAAAATAATAAGGCAGCAAACCGCCAATAAACAAGCCGACTAAAACCCTGGGGTCATTAATGGCAAAAACAAAACCTGCTCCCAAAGCATGGGTATAATCAGCAAACAAAACTAAAGCAGCCAAAGCCGCTGAAGCAATCGCATAACCTTTGGTTACGGCTTTTGTTGTATTACCCACAGCATCTAAAGGATCTGTTATATTGCGAACTTCTTCTGGCAAACCTGCCATTTCAGCAATGCCACCGGCATTATCAGTAATTGGCCCATAAGAATCAATAGCCACAATAATACCTGCCATGGAAAGCATGGCCATGGCCGCGACTGCAACGCCATAAAGCCCGGCTAAAGCATATGCGCCCAAAATAGCCGCGCAAATAATTATAATCGGCCAAGCAGTTGATTTCATGGATACGGCCAAGCCAGCTATAATATTAGTGCCATGGCCAGACTGCGAAGCCTTGGCAATATCTTTAACCGGCTTATATTTTGTTGAGGTATAATATTCAGTAATAATAACCATAGCTGCAGTAACTGCCAAACCGATTAAAGAAGCTAAATAAATATTCAAAACAGGCATTTGATTTTGAGAACCCATTAACCAGACAGTTGCCGGGTAAAAAGCAATTGCCGCTACAAAACCAGAAGCAATCAAGCCTTTATATAAAGCGCCCATGATATTTTTCTTGGCGCCCAAACGGATAAAAAAACTGCCAATAATCGAAGCTAATACAGAAACGCCTCCCAAAACCAAAGGGTATAATACTGCGTTTTCAAAATTAACAAAAAGCAAGCTGCCTAAAATCATGGTAGCTATAGCTGTCACAGCATAAGTTTCAAATAAATCAGCTGCCATGCCAGCGCAATCACCGACATTATCGCCCACATTATCAGCAATCACAGCTGGATTTCTGGGATCATCTTCCGGAATGCCAGCTTCTACTTTGCCAACCAAATCAGCTCCGACATCAGCTGCTTTAGTAAAAATACCACCACCCAGCCGAGCAAAAATGGAAATTAGAGAACCGCCAAAACCGAGACCGATTAAAGCATGCATATCTCGAGTGATTAAATAAAAACCTGCCACGCCTAAAAGCCCCAAGCCAACCACTAAAAATCCTGTCACAGCGCCGCCTTTAACTGCCACTGCCAAAGCCTGTTTTAATCCTTTTTTAGCAGCTTCTGCTGTTCTTACATTAGCCCTGACAGAAATATTCATGCCAATATAACCAGCTAAAGCTGAAAAAACTGCGCCGACTAAAAAACCCAAAGCAGTTAACCAGCTTAAAACCAAGCCAATTAAAACAAATAAAACCAAAGCCACTACGGCAATAGTTTTATACTGGCGGTTTAAATAAGCCTCGGCTCCTGTCTGAATAGCCTGGGCAATTTCCTGCATTTTATCATCGCCCTTAGGCAGCCTTAAAACTAATTTAATTAAAATAAGCCCGTAAATAATGGCTAAAATCGCGGTAATTAACGCGAAAATAATACTTGGTTCCATACTTTAACTTTTTTTATTATTTAATTAAAAAATAAACCAAATGGCTTTTTAAATAATTCTTTTAGGCTAAAATAAGCAAAAAAAGAAAAGGATTTAATACGCTCTTTTATTTTAGCCCGCAAAAATTCTTCTGTCAATATAATGTATAGTTAACACCAAGGGGTTACAGATAGTATACTTAAGGGTAACACATGTTAACTATTAAATTTAAGCATATGAATAAGACAAAATATACAAGGGAAGAACGATTTAAATGGTATAGGC
>DSBA01000046.1 GCA_011046145.1 Candidatus Uhrbacteria bacterium
GGCATGGCGGTTTTGGTATGAATAGGATGACACCTCAACAAAAAATTACAGCCACATTGTTTGAATCTTTAAATAACATTACTTATCCACAAAAGGTAACTTTAACTCTGCAACAGTACATTAATGGACAAAAAGCCTGATTTAGGCGATAATTAAGAAAGATAACGTGTTTTATAAAAAATTATGAGTTTAAAAGAAAAAAAACCAAACAGAAAATCAAATATTCTTTAACTAAAATTTTAACAGGGTCTGATTTGTCGTCGCGGCGCTTAGCTCAAATGCAGGCTGTCAGCGAAATTCCCGGCCCTGTTATTTGGCTTACAGCTTGTGTTCATGGCGATGAAATAGGCGGGATTGTTATTATTCAGGAAATATTTAAAAGGTTAAAAAAGATGCATCTTTTAAAAGGAAGCCTATATGCTTTTCCTTTGATGAATCCTATCAGCTTTGAAACTGCAACAAGGCGCATTAGCATTAGCGAGGAAGACCTTAATCGTTCTTTTCCTGGCGACAAAGAGGGAACTTTGGCAGAAAGAATAGCGGATAAAATTTTTACCAGTATTTTAGAAACAAAACCTGTTTTGGTTTTGGATTTGCATAATGATTGGACACAATCAATGCCTTATACTTTGATTGATCCTTACCCAGGCTTAAAACATAAAGATGCTTATACTTTGGCTAAAAATTTTAGCCATAAATTTGGTTTTGTGGTAATTAATGAACAGGAAGACTTGGCTGACTCTTCAGAATTAAAGCGCACATTATCAGGCAGCCTGCTTTTTCATAATATCCCTGCCTTAACTTTGGAATTGAGCGGGGCTTATGTTGTTGAAGAATTAAATGTGGAAGCTGGTGTTAAAGCTATTTGGGGCTTTTTAGCCAGTTTAGGCATGGTTAAATCTGTCCAAAATAAAAATTCCAATGTTTTTAGATTGCCCAAGTTTTTAAAGGGCAGAATTTTCAGATACGAACATTTATCCGCCAGTTCAAGCGGTATTGTTCGGTTTTTAGCCAAACCTGGCGATATTGTAAAAAAAAATCAGCCAGTGGCCAGAGTCTATAATGTTTTTGGAAAAATCCAGGAAACATTAAAAGCAAAACATCAGGCTGTTGTTTTGGGCCATGCTGATTATTCAGTGGCTTAGATATTATGGCTTTCGGAAAAATTAAATAACCAAAAAATTAAATTTTTTGGTTTTAAGAATAATTGTTTGATTATTTAGTTTGTCAGGCAATTTTTTTTATATTAACTGCCATTAATTTTTTCTTGCCTAGCAAGGGATTTAAACTTTAATATTTCCAAAATCATTTCTTTTGAATACCCCCTAAAGAGATATAAGGCGAGAGCGTAAATTAAGGCGGCAATTATAATTAGCAAAATAGCGTTTTGTCCTTGGAAAAAATAAAGGAAGCCTGACATAACCAAGGAAGCAGCCAAAGTTTTTATTATAATCATAAAAGAGGGCAGGAATTTTGTAGTTTTGACAGTCACAATAAAATTGAGCAGAAAAATTAAAGCTTCTGAAACAACTGTGAAAGCTGCGGCGCCTATGTAGCCATAGCGAGGAATAAAAATCAGGTAGCCTATTAAAGCCACAATGGCCACAAAAATATAAACCCAGACCATTTGTCTTTGTTTGTTTACCACGACAATTGAATAGCCAAAAAGCGCGTTGATAAAGATTATTGCAGTGGCAAAAATAATTATTTTCAGAACCAAAGCTGATTCAATAAACTCAGGCCCGGCAATCAAAAGCATGATGTCTTTGGCCAAAAACAAGGTGCCAAAAACCATGGGCACGGCAAGAATAACCAAAAAATCAAAAGTCTTTTGAAAGATCCTTTTGAATTTATCAAAATTTTTCGCCGCCCAATTCAAAGTCAGAATCGGGAAAATAATGCCAATGAACATATAAATAAAATTTGTCAGAATTTCCAATACCCGATAAGGCGCGTTATAAATGCCGACTTCTGCCTGCGAGCGAACCAAAGAAAGGATAATTGTGTCAGCTTTGAAATAAACTAGATTAAAAGCAATGGAGATGGCAATCGGCCAGGTGGTTTGAATTATTTTTTTCCAGATATCCCAGTCAAAAGCAAAAGCTATTTTAACAAATTTATGGGCAAATATATAATTAAGCAAAAAATTGGTCAGACTGCCCAAAACTACAGCCAGAATAATGGCCAGCAAGCCTTTGTCCAAAAAAGCGAAAATAATAACGCCAAGCAAAAGCACAAAACGCCCGGCTATTTCAGAAATTGTCACGCCGGCCATTTTTAATTCTTTTTGAAAAAGGCCGATTAAAATTTGGTTTAAAGAAATAGCAAAAAAGGAGAGCGTTGCCAAAGCCACGCCAAGCTTAACCAGATTGTCATAAGGAAAAAATATTACGATTAAAGGCGCTATGCCCAGAAAGATCAGGGCAGAAAAAAATCTTAAAGAGAAAACATTATTAATAATTTTTTGCTGGTCATGGCGGGGGTCAGCAATAAGGCGCACCACTGTCACGGCCAAGCCTAAATCAATTAGGATGCCAAACAATTGCAGATAAGCCATAATGGTTGAGTATTGGCCAAAACCAATCGCACCCAGATAGCGGGTCATAATAGCAATAGTGATAACGCCAAATAATGTACTGATGATTTTTCCGCCAAATTGGATAAAAGTATTATGGGCGACTTTAGCAGTTAGTGACATTTTTTTAGATTTTTTTTATTATTTATTTGTCGGCAAGTGGAATCAATTTGTTTTTAAAATATAACAATGCCGGATATTTAACTTAAGCATAGCAAATTTACAATTTTAAATAAACTTTTTTAATTTTTCAAATGCTCGAATTTCGTAGCTTAAAAATAAAAGCTTAATTTTGATTTACCTCTAATTTTAGCTAAATTTTATTGAACAAAATTATTGAACAAAATCTTTTTTTTCATTGACCTGGCTGGCTAAAAATGCTATAATTAAGTTAGAAAATAAATTTTGGTCAGCTTTTAAGCCGAGCTAAAATATTTTTCTAAAAAATAAAAATAAAAACAAAAAATTTATGAAAATTTATAGTCAATTAGCTTTTGGCTGGAAATATAACCAAGATAAGCATCAGGCTGTGATAAGAAAAAAGTCGCAGATCGACTTTATTATAAGCATTATCATAGCTTTTTTAATTATTTTTATTGTGGCCCAGTTTTTAGCTTATTTGGATAAAACTATCCAATCGCCTGTGACAGGCAAAGCAATTTCTTTTTTAAATCCTTTTGAGATAAAAGCCGCTCAGGCAGCTAATGAAGAAGCCATAAAAATGATCCAGTCTCATAGAGAGATAAATATAGTTAAGGGCAAGGGTTTTACTTTTGAAGTTGGCTTTAAAAATTTGACTAATTATTCCTGGACGCAAAAAGGCGCCAAAAGTGTTGATTTGAAAATTGCCCCGCCTTATAGCCGCCATACCATAGTTAGGCATCAATTTTGGCGTGATGAGAGCACGCCGGCTTGGTTAAAGGAATCAGAAGCAAAGCCCGGCTGGCTGGCTTATTATCGTTTTGCTTTGGAAGCGCCCAAACAGTCAGGAGTCTATACTGAAAAATTTGTCTTAGTTAATTATTCAACCGGCAAAATTTTAAAGGGCAGTGAATTTGAAATTACTTTAAATGTCTGGGATTCTGAAAGCCAGTTTCCCAAAGTTCAAGCAAGGTCAGGGGCAGCCAGCCAGCCGGCTAATCAGATTGTGGCTCCAGCAAAACCCGCACCCTCGCCCGCAAAAAATCTATCAGTTGATGACCAAGGAGTCGTCCTGACAGATCAGGTTTTACTGGGCAGAACATGCCTGGACCTTTCAGTAAAAAGATTTAGGATTTCAACTGCAGTGTCAATGTCTTTGATAGAAGACTGCAAAAGGATTGGCATTGATTTAACTCCCAATATATATATTGACCCGCAAGATGAAAATTCAGGAACAAATTCTCTCGCAAATCCAGTTCAGCCTTTGCCGCCGGCAGATATGCCGCTTGACAGCCAATTCGGAAGTTCAGATGGGCCTATTATGAGAATAGGATTATTTCATACAATGGGACCAATTACGATAAAAGCTAATGGCAGTTTTAAGATTAAAGATCAAAATAATAATATTTTGGAAAACATTAGCGCCCATCAAATAGCTGATTTTAATTATAATTTTAGCACGCAGACTTATATTTTTAATTCCTCTGCAACCACTTCTTATTTGCGGTTAATTCCTGATATTAATAATACGGTTTTTGAAATAATTTCTTATGAATCGCGGCCAGCCTGGAATCCCAGTCTGAATGATAATAAATTTTTAGGCAGTTTGGAAATCCGTTATGCTGCCCAAACAGGCCGTTTATGGGTGATTAATGAATTGCCAATGGAGATTTATCTGAAAGGCTTGGCTGAATCAAGCAATAATTCTCCCATGGAATACCAAAAAGCCTTGATTATTGCAGCCAGAACATATGCCACGCATCATTATGAGAGACAGACCAAACATGCCAATGAAAATTTTATTTTGGATGCTAAATATGATCAAGTTTATAAAGGATATGGTTCACAAGTTAGGTTAAGCCAAGTTTCGCAGGCTGTTGAAGAAACGCGAGGTTTGGTGGTTACTTATGAGGACAAAGTAGCAATAACTCCTTATTTTTCTCATTCGGACGGCAGGACCAGAACTTGGTCTGAAGTTTGGGGAGGCAATGTTCCCTGGTGCAAAGGCGTTGTTGAGCCCGCTGGCTATAATAAAACAACTTTATATGGACATGGTGTCGGCATGTCAGCGCACGGGGCAATTATTTTAGCGGCTGATCATGGTTATAATTATGAACAGATTTTAAAATATTATTATACTGGCGTCGCCTTGAAAAAAATTTATTAAAATTTTTGCTTAAATAAAAAATAGAGCCGGTTGAAATTCGGCTCTATTTTTTTATTATCTATAAACTATTGTTTTTTTGCGCGGATATATTACCATGGCGCTTTTCATCTATCTCTTCAAGCAGATGGTTTATGATTTTCACCACTTTGAAAGGATTGGGGATTTGATAAAAAACAAAGCGCTGAATTTCGCCGGCAGTTTGAACATGGACATCGCCGAATTTAAAAATAGACTGTAAAAAACCCTTTTGTATTCCTGTTACGTCCTGAATTTTGGATATTTCATGTTTGGCCACCTCTCTGTTAAAAAGGCCTTTTTGTTCAATATTGATTATTCTTTTGTTGGTTACAATCCAGACATCAAGATTATAGTCTAAAAAAGCATGATATAAAAATAATAAAATGTAGAGATAATAAAGGCTGGCTAATAAGAGCAAAAACGGGTAAATTATTTGGTCAGTTAAATATTCAGAATAATTAATTTTTAAGAAATAATAAATGCCAAAAGGAATCGCGGCTAAGAAAATATAAAAAACAAGGTAGCCAAGAAAAATTAGCCAATGTCGCCTTAAAAATAAAACCATGTTCTCGCCTTTTTGTCTGTTGGGAATGTGGTTTTCTATAAACATTTTTTGGGATTAGTGATTAGATTATTGGGCAATTAGGGATAGGTATTTTTTTATATAATAATTTTTCATTTCCTCAATTAACTAATAATTATTTCAGATTATAAATGTTTGCGTCCAATCTATTTCTTTAGCTATCTCATAGGTAATAAATAAAATTAAAATCGTGCCGGCAACCAGAATAAAAGTCATAAAAAAACTTTCAAAATTCAAAAAGCCCCAGGTAAACATGTGGTAAAGGTTTATTATGGCAAAAATCAAAAACAAGGCGATAAAAATGCCGTAGGCAATGAGAAAAACAGATAAGGAAATTTCGAACATAAAATAGCGCAGATAAATTAGATTAATGAATTTTGCGGGTCAATAATGGGTTTGATGCCCAGATGTTCATAGCCGTTTTTGGTGATAATACGGCCACGGGGAGTGCGGGAGATAAAACCCAATTGCATTAAGAATGGTTCGTAAATGTCTTCAATAGTATCCATCTCTTCGCCAATGGCTGCGGATAAAGTATTTAAGCCGACTGGGCCGCCAGAGAATTTTTCAATAATCACTCTTATAATTTTGCGGTCAATTTCATCAAGTCCAAGCTGGTCAATGTCCAGCATGGTTAAAGCGTCATTGGCCAAATCTAAATTAATTTTACCATTTCCTTTGACTTGAGCAAAGTCTCGCACGCGTTTAAGCAGCCGGTTGGCAATGCGCGGAGTTTTTCTGGCGCGTCGGGATATTTGGGAGGTGGCTTTTGGCTCTATATCAACATTTAGAATTTTAGCATTGCGTTCAATTATTTTTTCAATATCCTCATCTTTGTAAAAATCAAGTCGGAAATTAATGCCAAAGCGGTCGCGCAAAGGAGATGAAATTAAACTGACGCGAGTGGTGGCGCCGATTAAAGTAAATTTAGGCAAATCTAATCTTAAAGTTCTGGCGCTGGGTCCTTTGCCAATCACAATATCCAGGGCAAAATCTTCCATGGCCGGATACAGTACTTCTTCAATTATTTTATTTAAGCGATGGATTTCATCAATAAATAAAATGTCGCCATCAGCCAAATTTGTTAAAATAGCTGCCAAGTCTCCGGCTTTTTCAATGGCCGGACCAGAAGTGATTCTTATATTTGACCCCATTTCATGGGCAATAATATGGGCTAAAGTTGTTTTCCCTAACCCGGGACAGCCATGGAGCAGTACATGCTCAATAGGTTCTTTACGCTTTTTTGCCGCAACCATAAAAATTTCCAGGTTGTCCTTAACCTTGTCCTGGCCAATGTAATCTGCCAACTGCTTTGGCCTTAGTGATTTTTCAAAAGCCATCTCGTCGGCTGATTCTTTAGCGGAAATTATGCGATTTTTATTATTTTTAGGCATATTCTTAAATTAATCTTAATGGTTTTAGTGAAAAAAAACAAGTAAAAGCGCGCGGGCAGGACGGTTTTGATAAAAC
>DSBA01000047.1 GCA_011046145.1 Candidatus Uhrbacteria bacterium
ACCTGTTAAAGCTCCCACCACAGGATCACTTTCTGTTGCCACATAATCAACTCCTGCTGTGGCGGCGCTGATATTACCTGCCCCGTCTGATTTAACTAATCCGCTAACTGCTCCCACTACTGGATCAGTTTCTGTATATGAGGTTAAATAACCTTGAACTGAATGATCTCCCCAGCCAAACGCCGTGTTCCAGTTTGTTATGTCTCCGGCCAATATGCCTGCTGCCGGACTGGCCACAAACACTGGATCTGTTTCTGTATATGAGGTTAAATAACCTTGAACTGAATGATCTCCCCAGCCAAACGCTGTGTTCCAGTTTGTTATGTCTCCGGCCAATATGCCTGCTGCCGGACTGGCCACAAACACTGGATCTGTTTCTAATCCACTCAAATTTGCCCAAGAAGCATTGCCAGAACCATCTGAAGTTAAAACCAACCCAGCAGCTGCTCCTGGCTGAAACTGAAAAGATCCTGTTGCTGTAATGGTTAAGGCGCCATCCGTAGTAATATTTAAGCCAATAGTAGTAGCGGCAGAAGAAGTTGAAGCGCCAAATAAAAATAATAAAACCGCAACAATTAAAAAACTTATGAGTTTATAAATTTTTGCTCGTTTTTTTCTAAGCATATATATGACTTCCCATATATATATATATATATACTAAAATTTATCTTATTAAAATTTAATTAATAAAATTATTTTTCTTTAAAATAAAATCTCTGAATTTATTATTTTTATTATAACATAAAACATCCTTGTCAAGCAATTTTTTTTACACATTTAACCTTCTCCCACACTCCGGACAATAATATTTTGGCTGAACTAAGTCATAAATCATTAATATCAGCCAGCCAAGACCAAGTGTAATAAAGCCAAAAATTATCAGTAAAATTCTGATTTTTAAACTGCGGCCATGTTTGGGCTTGACTTGCTTGCCGCATTTTGGGCATTTTATCTTCATAAACTAATAGTAAATAATAAATAATAAAAATTTCTTGTAGCTCGGAATCCCGCTCGGGATCCGATTCCCTATAGGGGATCGGATTCCTAATTACCACTCTCATTCTAAAATATATTTTTGTAATTTTTTCTTTTCTTGCATCCAATTAAAACATTCCTCGCTGGCTTTTTGATAATCACTTGAATTTTTAAATTGATCTAAAATGATTCCCTTGCTACAAATGGCTGAATCAGTTGAGCCCAGATATTCGGAGTAACTGCACCATTGGTATTGAGCAGCATCTGGAATTAAGCCGTGAATTTGGGCATTGCCGTTAACATAAGCTAAAACCCAGAGAAGGTGTTCGTCTGAATCTATTTGAACGGCTTTAAATGGTCATTGAAAAAGCGAGCCGGAGCGCTGATATTTTGTGTTAAAAAACATAGTATAGCTAGTTGCCAAAAGGTGCATAAAATTTGAAATTCCGTTTTCTTTTAGCTGTCTAAGTATGAGGTGGTAATGATTAGGATTTAAACAATAACAAATCAATTCGACAGCTCCTTCGAGGCTAAGCCTTCTCGAAAAAGGCTTAGCCTCAGAACTCAAAATTTCTTTTATATATTTTAAAAATCTTTCATAATCACCTTCATCTTCAAAAACCTCCCGCTTATCAACGCCCCTGTTATAAATATGATAAAATTTCCCATTTTCAAATTTCACTTTTCTCATAAAACACGAGTGGAAAGTTTATAGTATATAGCAACCGGTTAAGTCTTTTGTTTTTAGTTGATAGTCTGGACCAAAGCCCCTTGACTGCCAATAAAACTGGCAGCCACCAACCATAAACCAAAAACTATTAAGAAACCTCATGTATCTTAATCCAATTGACATTGCCGCTTTGGCCCAGTGGAAAGCCGGAAATAATAATAACCACGTCTTTGCTTTTAACCCATTTTTTCAGTTTAATATAAGCCAAGGCCTTTTCAGTCAATTCTTCTATTGTTTTGCATTTGGGAAGAAGAAAAGGAATTACACCCCAGCTCAAATTCAGCTGGCGCTTGACTTTTTCATTATTAGTGGAAATCAAAATCGGCAATTCAGGCCTGTACCGCGAAACTATCCTACCAGTATGCCCGGTGATGGTTGCCACCAAAATAGCCTGGGGTTTTATTTTTTTAACCAGCAAATTAGCGCTGGAAGAAATCGCTTCGTCCAGTTTAACTTTATTTTTAAAAACTCTGATAAAATCCAAATCGTCATATTTTGATTTTTCAGTGCGAATAACTATTTTACTCATTATTTTTACTGTTTCAACCGGATATTTGCCATTGGCTGTTTCGCCGGAAAGCATGACCGCATCAGTATGGTCTATCACGGCATTGGCAACATCAGAAACTTCAGCCCTTGTCGGCTTTGGGTTATAAATCATGGAATCAAGCATTTGAGTAGCCACTATCACTGGCTTGGAAGCTGCCAAACAGTCTTCAATTATTTTTTTCTGAATTAAAGGCACTTTATCAGGAGGCATTTCAATGCCCAAATCACCGCGCGCCACCATCACGCCATCTGTTATTTTTAAAATTTTACTGAAATTTTTTACTGCTTCGGGTTTTTCAATTTTCACAACAACCTGCGTTGGCACAGCGTGCTTGCCAAAATATTTTTTTTCTAATTTTTCAATCAGCCTTTTCAAATTATTAACATCTGTTTCTGAACGGACAAATGACATAGCGACCATATCAACTTCATTTTTAATCCCAAAATCCAAATCTCTCTTATCTTTTTCCGTAATTGGAGCAATGGATAAATCTGTTTCCGGCAAATTAATGCCTTTATGCGATTCAATCAAGCCGCCGTTTTGCACTTCACAATAAATTTCCCTGGCCTTAACCCTCAAAACCTTCAGGGTGATTAAGCCGTCAACCAATAAAAGGCGCTGGCCTTTTTTGACATCAAGATGCATTTTATTATAAGTGACAGGGATTTTGGCCAAGGTTTTTTTTGTTTCTCTGGCAAATTTCGCTTTGGGAGTTGTGGCCAAAATCACTGTATCTTTTGGCTGTAATACAAAACCGCCTTTGGGAATTTCTCCCAATCTGATTCTCGGCCCCTGCAAATCCTGCAAAATAGTAATCGGCTGGCCCAATTTTGCGCTCGCTTTTCTAATCAGCTTAATGACTTTTAAATGCTCGGCGTAAGTGCCGTGGGAAAAATTAAGCCGAGCCACGTTCATGCCGGCTTTGATCATTTGAGTTAAAATTTTCTCGTTGTTTGATGAGGGACCGATGGTGCAGACGATCTTAGTTCTCTTCATTGGTAATATTGGTTAGAAGTTTATAGTTAATAGCTGCCAGTTTAGTCTAAGGTTTGTGGTTATTAGTTTTATTTTTGTCTCTTGAGAATTTATCCCAAGCTTGTTCCAGTTTAAAAATTTGCTTGCCGATTATTTCATACTCCCTTATTAATTCTTCGCATAACTTAACATCAATCAACTGGGAATAAATATCCCGACAATGGCATAAACCCACCTGCGTCTCATTTGCTTCTGCCATAGCATCATCTAAATATTTCTGAAACCCTGCTTTTTGATGTTTTTTAGCAAAGCCTTCGGCTATCAATCTGGGAACAGTTTTTGTAGATCGGGATAATTGATTAGTTAAATCATACTTTTCACTTACTGGCAAATTAGGCAATATTTTAGTCATTACTAAAATAGACGCCTTATATGAACGCTGATAAACATCCAAATCCCTATAAGTAACTATTTTTTTACTCAAATACTCGTAATCAGTCATTAGAATTATATTGTTATAAATATTAACCCTTAGACCAATAACCAAAAACTAAACTGGTTGCCAAGACTACAAACCCACAAACCAAAATTTTTCATGATTGCCATATTTATAAATTTTTTTATTTTTCATATTTTTGTTTTTTTGTTTTTTTCATCTTATCATCTTACTCCTCTTATCCTATTATCATCTTCTTCATCTTCTTCCTATAATTTCCTCTATGCCGATTAGATATTAATCTTCTTCGCATATTCAGATAAATACGGCATTTCCCAATATTCCCCGGCTAAGGATTTTAAAATGCCCAGGATGCTCAAAATTATCAAGGCTACCATGCCAATAAAACCCAAAATCCAGCCGATTACCGGAATAATGCCGATAAAAAAATTAATCACCCAGCCAATGCATAAAATCAATCCTTGTTTGCCGTGGAATTTAGCAAATTTTGATTTGGGTTTTAAAAGCAAGGGAATCAGGCATAAAATGCCAATGTAGCCAATGGCGGCTATTAGCTTGTTTTCCTCAATGTCTTTTTTGACTTGAGGATCAGACATGTTTGATTTTGCCATAAAATTTTAATTAAAAAATTAAAAAGTAAAAAGTATATAAAAAAAATTTGACTTTATAAAATTTCTAACTTTTAACTATCTTAATTATATCACAAAAAAAGACAATCAAAAAACCCGGGCCTTTTGCCCGAGTTTTTTACTATCTAAATTTCCGTATTATTCGTGTAAAATTTTTGTGGTTTAGCCACTACATCATATCCATTCCGCCCATACCTGGTATACCTCCCATACCGCTCATATCAGGCATCCCAGCGCCATGTCCTTCTTTTTTTTCCGGCAAATCAGTTACCGCTGCTTCAGTAGTCAAAAACATGGCTGCGGCTGAAGCCGCGTTTTGCAAAGCAAAACGAGTCACTTTTGTCGGATCAATAATCCCAGCTGCCACCAAATCTTCAAACTTATCACTCGCTGCATTATAACCTTCATTACCGCTCATTTTTTTAACTTCCTCAACAATTACTGAACCTTCTTTGCCGGCATTGTCCGCAATCATTTTTAAAGGCTCTTCCAAGGATTTTTTCAAAATATCAAGCCCGATTTTTTCTTCGCCTTCAGCTTCCACATTTTCCAAAACCAACCGCGCCCGCAACAATGCCACGCCGCCGCCAGGCACAATGCCTTCTTCAATCGCAGCCTTGGTAGCAGACAAAGCGTCTTCAATTCTGTGTTTAACTTCTTTTAATTCAGTTTCCGTAGCAGCGCCAACTTTAATCACTGCTACACCGCCGGCTAATTTGGCCAAGCGCTCCTGTAATTTTTCTTTATCAAAATCAGAATCAGTTGTTTCTATTTCTTTTTTAATTTGCTCAATTTTTTGCTTGATTTCATCTTTATCTCCTTTACCGTCAACAATAGTCGTATTTTCCTTGGTTGCCACGACTTTACCAGCCTGGCCCAGATCATCAATAGTAGTATTTTCTAATTTCAAGCCCAAATCTTCAGTAATAACTTTACCGCCAGTCAAAATAGCAATATCTTCCAGCATGGCCTTGCGCCTATCGCCAAAACCCGGGGCTTTGACAGCCAGAGTATTAAAAGCGCCTCTTAATTTATTAACCACCAAAGTTGCCAATGCTTCGCCATCAACATCTTCAGCAATAATAACCAATTCTTTTTTGCCCATTTCTGCCAATTTTTCCAAAATGGGTAAAATATCCTGCACAGAAGAAATTTTCTTATCAGTAATCAAAATATGAGCATCTTTATATTCAGCTTCCATTCTTTCAGTATTAGTAATCATGTACGGTGAAACATAACCATGATCAAACTGCATGCCCTCAACTATTTCTAGATCCATGCCAAAACTTTGTGATTCTTCAACTGTGACCACTCCGTCTTTGCCGACTTTATCCATGGCTTGAGCTATTTTTTGGCCAATTACCTTATCATTAGCAGAAATTGAAGCTACCTGGGAGATTTCTTCGTTATCAGCCACTGGTTTGGAAATATTATCTTTTAATTCTTTAACTAATACTTCAACCCCTTTTTCAATTCCTTTTTTAATTGCTAAAGGATTAGAGCCCGCAGTCACATTTTTAATGCCTTCATGGATCATAACCTGCGCCAGTAAAGTGGCGGTAGTTGTGCCGTCACCAGCCACGTCATTAGTTTTTGAAGCAACTTCTTTGACCAGTTCAGCGCCAATATTTTCAAATTTGTCTGCCAATTCAATTTCTTTAGCCACGGTCACACCGTCCTTAGTAATCGTTGGAGCGCCAAAACCTTTATCCAAAACCACATTGCGGCCTTTGGGACCCAAAGTGATTTTAACAGCATTGGCTAATTTATCTACCCCCTTTTTCATGGCCTCGCGAGCCTTGGTATCAAATAAAATTTGTTTTGCCATAGTATTTTGAATTATTAATTATGAATTTTGGAACTAGTTTATGGTTTTTTGTCATAGCTGCCAGTTTGGTCATGAGTTATTGGTAAATATTCTAAAAGACCAACAACTTCAGACTGAATACTAAACCGGCTGCCAAAACCAACAACCAACTATTCAATTATAGCCAAGATGTCCTCCTCTTTAATTACCATCAAATCCTCTTCTCCTGGCAGTTCATCCGGCGAATATTTTTTAAAAATGACTTGATCGCCGACTTTGACAGAAATTGGTGCTCGCTGGCCGTTTTCCAAAAGTTTGCCTTGGCCCACAGCAACCACTTCGCCTTTTTCAGGCTTTTCTTTGTCAACTGTGTCCGGCAAAATAATGCCTGCTTTGGAAACCTCATCTTCATTGATTGGTTTGATCAAAACATGATCATTTAAGGGTTTGTACGTTGGCATAAAATTTTTAAATTAATTATTAATCTTATTCCCGACTTTAGTCGGCTAATAATTAATTCTTAGCCTGCTAAAGCAGGGTGTAATTTTTCTAAAAATATTTTAAAATAATTAGCAGTCCCCTGTCAAGAGTGCTAAAAATTAACATCAACTAATTAAATTATCTTATATAATTAGCCTGAATTTGTCAAATTATGTACTGTTGCAGAGTTAAAGTTACCTTTTGTGGATAAGTAATGTTATTTAAAGATTCAAACAATGTGGCTGTAATTTTTTGTTGAGGTGTCATCCTATTCATACCAAAACCGCCATGCCT
>DSBA01000006.1 GCA_011046145.1 Candidatus Uhrbacteria bacterium
TGAAGTGTACCCCGTTTAGTGGACACATTATTTGGGGCTATTTACGCTAAAAAGATAATTTCTGTATTCTATAGGCGTCATCTTGTTTAAATTCCATTGTCTTCTTTTATTATTATAATAGTTAATGTACTCGGCGGTCAAACCGCGCAATTCTTCAAAGGTTCTACATTTTTTGTAGTCGACCTCATCTTTGAAGTGCCCGAAAAAAGACTCTATGGGCGCATTATCAATACAATTTCCTCTTCTGGACATAGATTGAACCATATTTAGCTCTTTGACCTTTGAGATGAACCCAGGACTGGTGTAATGAAATCCCTGATCGGAATGAATCAATATGTTTTTAAATGATGCCTCAGCTTCGCTTTTTTTCATGTTTTTTATTGTGTCAAAGACAATATCCATTTTTAATCGCAGTGATAAGTTCCAGCCAATAATTTCTCTGCTGGCTATATCCTTAATCGCGGACAGGTAGGCCATTCTGCCATTAAACTGCAAATATGTAATATCGGTGCAAAATACTTTACGAGGGACGTCTTGCTTGAAGTTTCTAGCCAATACATTGTTAAAGGTTCTGTGCTCTCTGGTCTTTTTCATAATATCCCTGTATGGATTTTTTCTCCTTATTTTTGTAATCAATTTATATTTATTTTTGATTCTTACTATCTTCTTATGGTTCATTACGATTCCTTGCTCCAGCAATTTCATCTGGATATTTCGCCAGCCATATTTGCTTTTGCCCTTTTCAAATATTTCCTTGATTAAAATGTAATCGTTGTAATCTTTAGGTTTATTTTTTAGGCTTTTAAGCCATTTGTAGTAGCCAGTTCTGGAGACCCGGGCAATCTCACACATCTTCTTCGGATTCTTGCCGATATTTCTGATTATTTCAAATTTCTGAAATGGCTTCAGGACTATTTTCTTTTCCGAGCCCGGAGTTGTGCTAAAAAATCGTTTTCGGCTTCAAGATATGCTACTTTGGCTTTTAATGTTCTCAGCTCCTTACCTCCGCTGAATCTTTTTGCCGCTATCTTAGCCGTGGCTTCATTACGCAAAGGCAATTCTGGCTTTCTTTCCGGTCTAATGGACGTATTCCATTGATTCATCAGTCTATATGGAGCTCTTTTGCCAATGACGGTCAAATCAAATCCTGCTTCTTTGAATATTTCCACAGCACCACGCCCATCTTCATTGTATTGCTTAAGAGCCGTCAATTTAAATTTCTTTGTGTACCTAACTGATTTTAATCCGCAGTGGCTGACATTCTTATTCTTAGAAAGCTCTTTTATTTGTTCTTTTGTGAATGTTTTTCTGTTCATATTCTTTGCTTTATTATTTATACTTTTAGATTACAAAAAAGAGACACATTGTGTCTACTTTTTGGGGTACAGATCAAAATTTCTCTTATAAATAAAAAAAATCATAATTCAAATTTAATAAAGATCTTCCTTTTTTTCCTTAAAAAACGCCAGCCATTCTTCAATAGCCTGCAACATAATTTTCAAAGGCGCTTCAATCATAAAATCCATTATAAAAACAAAAACATTGACTCTGGAAAAATTAAAAGAAAGCCAGCGGCCTAATCTAACGAAAGGCAAAGTGAAAAAATCGATCAATTCGCTGATAATATTTTCTTTTTTCTTTAAAACAACAAGCTCTCTCGCAGAGTTCCTGATTCTCAAGCCAAAAAAACTGACAATGCTCAAAAAAACCAAAAACAAAAGAATGCTTAAATAACTGAATTCAATCTTATCCAAAAAATAAATAATCAGGGCAAAAGGCACCAAAAAGCTGATTAAATAAACAAAATTAAATAAAGACCAAGTAAACCAATTCCTTTTTTTAGGCTCTTTAATATATTTAATTTCCCCGGGTTTGCCATTCAGAATATCCTTTATGCCGTTAATCATCGCCTGCGTGTTCCTTTCGCTGGGGGTGCGGATTGAAACAGCGATCAAAAACATCAACAAGGGCGGAAAAGTGATATTAACCCCCAGAGAAAACCAGTGGAAAGTTTTTAAGATATAATAATCAAAAGGGATTTCAATAATCAAAGCCAAGAGCATTTTGGTTATAAAAACATAAATAATCGCCCGGCCCACCTGTGTTTTTAAACGTCTTTTTGTTTCCACATATTTATGCTGGCAAACCTCTCTGATTTTAGATTCCAATAGTACAGGATCATCAATAAATTCTTTTGCTTTTTTTAAATCCTGACAAATTACTTCCTGCAAAATCATAATCATGGTCGAATAGCGGCGACAGAATTGAAGCAGCTTATTGGCCATTTTATGGTTCAAGTGCTTGTCAAGCTCTTCTTTAATTGTGAAAATTTCATCAATAAATTTGGGCAAAAATTTTTGATAATCGTCTTTCCAGTCCGGATACCACATTTTCAAGATCCTGTATTCAATCATCTGCTTATCGGCTTTAGCCAAGCTGCGGTTAACTGCAATAAAAATCTGCAGGTTTTTATCTTCTTCAGTCATTTCTTTGCTGATAATTTCCGCCCGTTCTTTAATCTCATCATACATGAAACGAACCAAAACTTTATCCTTATTTCTTGGCACCAATATTTCCTCAATTTCAACTGAAGCCAAGCCCAAAACCCAATCATACAATTTTAAAGCCGCTTGGAATCCTTTTTGTTCTTTAATGCCAGTATAAAGAGCATCGTATTTTTCAACAATTTGAGCAACTTCTATTATTTTGCTTTCCGGAAAAAAATTATTTTCTAAATATCCCGCCTGAATAAGCTCTTTAATCAAATGCTCGGCTATCTTATAAAAATCATCGCCCTCCAAAAATCTTCTTTTTAAAATTCTAAAAACAGCGCTTTTGCGCAACAAATGCTCTTCTTTATAGTCAACTATTGTCCGAAACTTTTCATACATAAAAGCTATGGCGCTAGTCATCAAATGGACTTTAATCAGCTCTTCACCTTCTTTTTTAACAATTCTATCCCGCTGATCAGCGATATTTAATTTTTCTAATAAAATCTCTAATTTCTGCATAATATTGTAAATTCACTAAACACATGCGAATACATAAATGTTGATATCATAAACCCATTCGTAGATTGATAAAACACTTATAGCTTAGCATTATTATTATATAATAATCTTAGCAAAAATAGCCAAAAATTAAAAGAGCGATAAAAAAATACGCCCTCAAAACCATTAAACCTTATTTTGAAATAATTCATTTCCAGTCCAGGCAAACCAATATTTTAAAATAATATAACAAACTAATATTGCAAAACTGTTTTTATTGTTTTTGTTTCCTCAAGCTTATGAGCAATAATTTTCTGGATATTATAAGTGCCGAATTTAGGCGCTTCCATAAAGCCTTCCATGGCTGCTTCGGCAAACCAGCCTGAATCAAGCCAGTCATAAAGCCATTGGTAAGTGTATTTGACATCCTCCTGATCAATGCCGGAAGCAATTGTTGTCAGCCATTTGCGGTTAAAAATTTCCTGGGAGCCGATTGGCGGGGTCATAATAATCGGCAAACCTAATGCGGTATAAAAAGACAATTCACTTGGTTTGGTCCATAAAATATCGGTCGTGTGCAACGCCCTGTTAAATTTTCTAAAATACTCTTCTTTATTCGGCGCGTGAATAATTTTAATATTTTTTCCCAAATATTTTCCTAATCCTAAATTTCTGACATTTGATTTAAAATAATTATTAACTTCATTACGAATGCCAGCCACCAAATTTATCCTTAATTGATTTTTTCTTATTTTCCGGCTCAAACTTTTAACAATTTCTATGCCGACTTCCCTTTGAGCGCCGGCGCCACCGACCGCAAAAGTAATAGTTAAGGGATGATGATAGCAAGGGAAACAAGACGGTCCCAATTGCCTTCTAATAGTATCTTTATAAACTTTAATATATCTCTTTTTAGGATCTAAATTATGCAGCCGGTGGCCTAAATCCTTTTTTAAAATTCTTAAATCAGGACCGCCTAAATTTTCATTGGGCAAAGGAAAGCCCGTCAAAAATATTTTTTCCGGACGCACTCCGTAAAGCTTTAATCGCTGTTCTACCCGATAGTTGGGCGCAAAATAATTTATCCTGCTTTGAGCCGGATTTAAAGAAACCCAGGTTCGGCTGATATCCGTATCAGTAGCCAAACAATAAATTTCTTCGCTGTAATTATAATATTCCGCCATAAAAGCAGTAACAAAAAAAGTCGTGATTAAAGGCAACGGCTTTTTTTCCAAACGCTGGATCAAATCTTTGCCCCAGCCCTTTTTAATAAAATGCATAAACCATTTCAACTGGGCGTTTGACTCGGACAAATCCCTTTTGGGATAAAATTGCGGTATTTGCTGAAAGCGGTCAAAAAAATCCCAAATCTTTTGGCCTATTACCGGAGTTTTTTTAAATTTAGAAAGCCATTCATAAAATTCACGGCTTTTTTCCCAAAATTTTTTATCGCTTTCTGGAACTCCGGGATATCTGTTTGCGTTAATAATTTTGCCCCTATATGCCATTATATGCAAAGGTTGGGCCGCCCTTTGATGGCCATAACCCATATCAACAGCCACCACATGGGCTTTCTGTCCATTTTTTATTTTTACTTTCATAGTGTAAAAAATTTAATATAATAATCTTAAATCTATTATACCAAAAATAAGCCCAGTAAGCGAGCTTATTTGTGGATTATGCGAATCGGTATTGTTTTGAACATCTTTGATTAATTAAAAAGCAACTTCATATAACCTCATACAACATCATAAAACCCCATACAACTTACCATGTCTTATCAATCACCCCAATATTCCCATTTAACCCGCCATAATGCAAAACCGTATAAAGATTGCCAGAATCGTTATTGCCGCTAAAGTAAAAGCCGACACCGACATGAGTCAGATGGTCATGCATAATTGTCTGGTAATGAATGCCGTTATAGCTTTCTTCGCTCATATAAAAATCAAACAAAGAATCCATTGAGCTCATAATGCTTTCATTAATGCCTGACGAACGCTTATAACTGCCGCCGCCAATATTTTCATACAACCAGCCCCAGGTTTCCCGAAAACCGATTTTAAAATTCTGCCAAACCCATTCTCTGGCAATCATATTAACTGGCTGGCGCGTATGCGTAATCTGGCCCTGTAAATACATTTGTTCTGCCCAGACAGAAGCTGTATCAACCATGCGCTGGTCAGCCACAATAGCTGGCTTGCCGCGTTTTGTCCTTTCATAATTAATTCTGTCTAAGACATGCTGGTTTATAACAGCATAATTAAATCCGCTGGGTACGCTGCCTTTTTGGAATAAGCCTGTACCGGCAATTTGTGAACCGCTGGATATAAAACCCGCGCCGCTAAAAGTTTGCTCAATGGTTGAATCCCCTGTTGAAGTTGTGGTATTAATACTGTCTGCGTAGGGCTTAATTTCTAATTCTGAAGCGGCTATCTTTGATAAATCAGCATTAGTAATACCCAAGCCTAAAAACCTCATGATTTCATAAGCCGCCGACCCGTCTTTCATATAAATCATTCGACAGGTTTTGGGATAAACATACCAGGCTTCACCATTTTTCTGAACCTGTAAAAGAATTTTTCCTTTCAACCTATTGGCCAAGGAATTATATGAACAAATGCTTGAAGAATTATTCATGGCTGTTGTATCAACAACTGAAGGAATTTTTGCTAAATCAGCGTCAGTAATACCAAGACCAAAAGTCCTCATCATTTCATAAGCAGTCGGCCCGTCTTTCATGTAATAGCGCTTAAAACTGACCGGATCAACATACCAGGCTTCGCCATGTTCCTGAACCTGTAGCAAAATATAGCCTTTGGTATGAGACATAGTTGAAGAACTATAAGTCGGATCAGTCACAGGCTGAACTTGTGTATTAGTAGTTGTTGTCCCTGTTAAAGGTTTAGTGGTTGTTTTAAAAAATTGTTCACCGGACCAGCCGATTTTGCCGCGAGGACTAATGACTTTATACCAACCGTCTGTGCGATGAGTCACCTGCACAACTTCACCAGCCTGTAAAGTATCGATTATCGTGCCTGTGTCCACGCACGCCTGGTCCCTGACCCAAACAGCGCTTACCACTTCTAATATTGTATTATATTCATAAACCGGATCACAGCCACAACAGCCGGCATTAACAGCAAAAGGAACTAGAACAAGGGTTAAAACAAACCCTATTACTATTAATTTTCTCATAATTTTATAGTTAATAATTATAAATTAAATATTATTTATATAATCTTTTGATAAACTGATCTTTAAACAAACGAAAAGCCAGGCGATTTTCTTTAAGGTAAATATATGGTGAAGCAAGCAAGTTCTGGCACTGCTGGCATTTTAAATAATCAACCTTTTTAATATCTTGTTTCTGCAAATCAACCAGTTCAGCTGGCGCAATTATCCGGTCAAAATATAATCTTAACAAATTACCAGGACCGTCTTTTTGATAAACCAAGACTTTATGACCGCATTTAGCACAAATAATATCATATAATCTAGAATTTCCGACCCGAGCATGTTTAAATTTATCACGTTTTAACTTTAATGTCATATCATTTACTTGTACTTTAATCTTACTAAATTTAGCTTTAAAAATCAACAAATATCTGGCTGTATAGTTAACAGTCAAGGGTAACACTTTTAATAAATTTTTCATGTGGAGTTAATCCATTAATGGATAAATGAATCCTTTCATAGTTATAGAAATTTAACCATTCAATTGTATTTTTAAA
>DSBA01000011.1 GCA_011046145.1 Candidatus Uhrbacteria bacterium
CTTTAAATATAGGGCAATTTGTTTTATAATTTGAATATAATAATAAAAATAATATGAAAATAGCAGTAAGTTCAACAGGTCAAACTATTGAAAGTAATGTTGCTGATGTTTTTGGCAGATGCCCTTATTTTATCATTGCTGAAATAAAAGATGGTAAAATAGAAAATAATGAAACAATAAAGAATGTAAGCGTTGATCAAACTAGCGGGGCCGGAATCTCAGCCGCTCAGTTATTAGCGGAAAAAAATGTTAATGTTGTAATAGCTAGCAATGTCGGGCCCAGAGCACAAGATGTTTTAAAACAATTTAATATTGATATAATTTCAGGCTTTGGCACTGTTAAAGAATCTTTGCAAAAATTCATTGCTAGTAATTTTAAAACAAATTAATATGAAAATTGTTATTCCCACAAACAGCAAGAAAGGATTAGACGACCAAATAGCCGAACACTTTGGGCGATGTTTAACCTATACTTTTCTTAATGAAAAAGGTGAAGTGCTTGAGATTATTGAAAATATCGGCGAACATATGGGTGGAGAAATTTTGCCCCCAGAATTAATGAAAGAACACAGAGCAGATGTCCTAATTTGTCATGATCTTGGGCCAAGAGCCTTGACCTTATGTCAAAAATTAGGAATAGAAGTATATACTTGCCAAACAGAGACTGTTAAGGACTGCTTTGAACTCTGGCAAAACAAGAAGCTTAAAAAAGCCGGATTAAATGATGTTTGCGAAAATCACAGGAAATAAATCCTATACAATTTTATTTTAATTAAAAAATTATTATGAAAATTTCAGCGGAAAAAAAGGCAGACATTTTAATTTTGGATAGAATTAATATTTGGGAAAAATTAAAAAAAGAAATGTTTTGAAAATTTTAAGCAAATAAAATGAGGTGGTTATTACGATCAAAAATTCATAAAGCAACCGTAACTGAAGCCAATTTGGATTATGTTGGTAGTATTACGATAGATAAATATTTAATTGAGAAAGCTGGTTTTTGGCCGAACGAAAAAGTTTTAGTTGTCAGTAATACTTCCGGCGCAAGATTGGAAACTTATATAATTGAAGGCAAAGAAAATTCTGGTATAATTTGCATGAATGGAGCCGCTGCCCATTTGATTAAAATTAAAGAAGAAGTAATTATTATGGGTTTTGAATTATCTGACAAATTAATTAAGCCTAAAAATCTTTTGGTTGATAAAAATAATAAATTTGTAAAATATTTATGACAATTTTTTTGTGGATACTGCTTAGTACTTTATTAATGAGTTTGATCGCTTGGGTAGGCTTGATAACTTTATTTTTAAATGAACAAAGACTTAAAAGGATTATTTTTCCTTTAGTGGCTTTTTCAGCCGGAGCACTGCTTGGCGGAGCTTTTTTGCATATGATTCCCGAATCAATCAATGAGATGGGAGTTGGTGTGGAAGTTTTTCTTTGGCTGTTATTGGGGTTTTCTTTGTTTTTTTTAATGGAACAGTTTATACAATGGCATCATTGCCATAAACCGCCATCTGAGCATAAAAAACCGGTTACTTATTTAATTTTAATTGCTGACGGCATCCATAATTTTATCGGGGGTTTAGCCATTGCCGGCGCTTTTATTGTTGATATTAAAGTCGGAATAGTCACTTGGTTGGCTTGCGCAGCTCATGAAATTCCCCAAGAACTTGGTGATTTTGGCATTTTGATTCACGGTGGCTGGAACAAGAAAAAAGCCTTGCTTTTTAATTTTTTATCCGCTTTAACCATTGTCTTGGGCGGGGTAATAGCCTATTTTTTATCAACTAGAATCAATGTTGCTTTTTTAGTGCCTTTTGCTGCCGGTAATTTCATATATATTGCTTGCTCGGATTTAATTCCCGAGATTAAACAAGAGGCTTCTTTTAAAAATAATTTAATTTATTTCAGCCTTTTTGTTGTTGGTATTTTATTAATATTGGCTGTTAGATATATTAATGTTTAATTTATAAAATTAATTAATTAAAATTATGAAAATTGCAGTAACCGGCGGAAAAGGCGGCACAGGCAAATCAATGGTAGCCACTTCTTTGGCGGTTGAGTTTGCTAAAAATAAAAAAACCGCTTTATTGGATGTTGATGTGGAGTGCCCCAATGACCATCTTTTACTTTCCGTCAAGAAAAAACAATATAGTAAAATTTATCAGCCTATACCAAAATGGAATTTTAAAAAATGCACAAAATGCGGCAAGTGCGCTGCTGTGTGCAAGCAAAACGCCATTGTTTTTGTCAAAAATAAATATCCGGCTTTTATTAAAGATGTCTGTATCGGCTGTAAAGCTTGCATTGTCACTTGTCCAACCAAAGCTATTTCTGAAACAAAAAAAGAAATTGGCACAATTTACACTGGGAAGAATTACGGTGTGGATTTGGTTACAGGCGAACTTAAATTGGGTGAATTGGCTTCCGGCGAAGTCGTGGCTGAGGTGAGGAAGTATTCAGAGAAAATTACCAGAAAATTAAAAACTGAAATTATTTTAATAGATTCTTCTGCTGGAATCGGCTGTCCAGTAATTGCTTCCTTGGTTGGCACTGATTATATCGTGGCAGTAACTGAACCCACTCCATCCGCCTTACATGATTTAAGGCGGGTTTTATATCTTGCTAACCATTTTCAGATTCCGCATGGAATTATTATTAATAAATATGATTTAGCGGAAAAATTTTATTTAAAAATAGAGCAATTTGCTAGAGAAAACAAGATTAAAATTATTGGAAAAATTCCTTACAAAAAAGATTTCGTAAATTCAACTATAAAAATGAAGCCAGTAACAAAAATAAATAAAAATTACCAAAAATTGTTTCAAAGTATTATTAATCAAATAAATTTAGCAATAAAATGAAAGCAAAAATAGCAATTATTTCGATATTAGCCAATATAGTTTTAGCCGGTGGCAAAATTAGTGTCGGGATATTTTCTAATTCAGCCGCTATACTGGCGGCCGGCATAGATTCTTTTGTGGATATTTTTTCTTCCACCCTTAGCTACATTGGAATCAAAATAGCTGGTAAACCAGCGGACGAGAAACATCCATATGGCCATTATAAATTTGAAGTTTTAGCAGGCGTAATTATTACCTTAATAATTTTTGCAACAGGTGTCGGAATAATTTATGATGCTTATAAGGATATTTTTAAACCAACTTTTATTGTACTTAACTATTTGTCATTTGGCGTGATGATTTTTTCAGCATTGGTCAATGAAGTAATGTCAAGATTGAAAATTCACTATGGTAAAAAGGAAAACTCCATCAGCTTGCTCTCTGATGGGACTCATTCTAAAATTGATGTATATACATCATTGGCTGTTTTGGCAGGATTAATTATCACTAAATATTGGATTTACGCAGATTCAGTTTTGGCTTTGCTTATCGGCGTTTATATTATTAAAGAAGCATTTTCAATTGGCAAAGAAGCAACTGATTCATTACTTGACGTTTCTGCCGGTGAAAAAATAGAAACAGAAATAAAAAAGATTGCCAAGGAACAAGATATCCAAATCGACTTATTAAAAACTCAAAAAAAGGGATCTGCCGTATTTGCTAATTTAGAAATAAATTTGTCCAGTAATTTAAATGTAAAAAAAGCAACTGAAATTTCCGCTGGTTTAAGGGCGAAATTGATAGAGAAAATAGATAATCTTGAATATGTTGCGATTCAGATTACCAGCCACGATTTAGAAACCGGTTTTTATCAGCCTGATTTTGGCCGAGGCTTTGGCTGGCAAAGAAAGGGTCGTTTTCAAAAAGAAGTCAAAGAAGCAGGCGGCAAAGGTCCTGCCGGCAATTGTGTTTGTGAGAAATGCGATTATAAAACGCAACATAAAAGCGGTGTCCCTTGTTCAACATTGAAATGTCCTGTTTGTAATATTAATTTGAAAAGAGAATAATATGCCAAGACCAAAGCTGCATCGCAAAATAAGATTTCGACCAAACGTCACATATTTTAAACCTCAAGGCGTACCAATGAGGTTTTTAGATGTGGTAGAATTAACTATAGAAGAAGTTGAAGCGATCAGATTAAAAAATATTAAAGGGTTTGAGCAAGAGGATGCGGCCAAAAAAATGAAAACCTCACAATCAACTTTTCAGCGCATTTTAAGCTCTGCTTATAAAAAAATAAGTTCAGCCTTAATTAACGGCAAAGCAATTAAAATTCAAATTGATAAAAAAAATTAATTTTTTATTTAAATAATTATAACCAAAAAAATCATGGGCAAAAAAATATTTCTTTTTATAATACTTGCGGTCTTTATCCTATTGGCAATAGTTAATCCAGTTTCTGCGCAATACAAAGCCCCCCTGACCGTATACTTTTTTTGGGGCGAAGGCTGTCCGCACTGCATTAAAGAAAAAGATTTTTTGGAAAAAATAAAATCAACTTATCCGCAAGTCATAATTAAGGATTTTGAAGTTTATAAAAATGCTGAAAATTCTCGCCTTTTACAGCAAATCAGCCGGGAAACAGATATTGATGTAAGAGGCGTGCCCCTGGTCATTATCGGCGACCAAGCCATAGTCGGCTTTTTAAATGAACAGACAACCGGCCAACAAATCCAGTCATTGATTAATGATTGCTTAAAAAAACAATGCCCTGATTTGGTTGTTTCTATTATCAAGCCAAAAGAAGAAAAACCGCCTATAACCCCGCTGCCAGATCCCAAAGAGCCCAATGAAACCTATATAATAAACCTGCCTGTAATAGGAGAGATTGACGCTAAAGCTTTTTCCTTGCCTTTATTGACAATTATTATCGCCGCCATAGACGGGTTCAATCCCTGCGCCATGTGGGTTTTGATTTTTTTAATCAGCCTGCTTTTGGGGATGAAGGATAAAAAAAGGATGTGGATTTTGGGCATAACCTTTTTAGCTGCTTCTGGTTTTGTTTATTTTTTATTCCTTTCCGCCTGGCTGAATTTTTTTCTCTTTATCGGCTTTATTTTCTGGGTCAGAATTTTAATCGGTTCTGTAGCTATCGGCAGCGGCGTTTACCAATTAAAGGAGTTTTATAAAAACAGGCCGGGCTGCAAGGTTGTCAAAGGAGAATTAAGAGATAAGATTTTCACCAACCTAAAATTTATTACAAAAATTCCTTCTTTTTGGCTGGCTTTGATCGGCATTATTTTTGTGGCTTTTGCCGTAAATTTAATTGAATTAGTCTGTTCAGCAGGATTGCCTGCCATTTACACTAATATTTTATCAATGTCTGACATGGCTTTATGGAAATATTATCTGCTGCTTCTTTTATATATTGCCATTTTTATGCTTGATGATTTTTTTGTTTTTGCTGTTGCCATGTTAACTTTGCAAATAACAGGCGTCCATGCCAAATATGTGCGCCATTCCAACTTAATTGGCGGCATTATAATATTAATTCTTGGCATCCTGCTGATTCTTAAGCCAGAACTATTGATGTTCAGTTAAAAATTCTAATCTAAAAAAATAAAAAGACCGGCATTTTTGCCTGGTCTTTTTTAAAATTATTAATCATTGTTCAAGATCATACTCCTCGCCTATGGATTCTTTGGCAGACAAAGGATCTTCTTTTTTTCCTTTTCCATCCTTGGAATTAATTGGCGCTTTTTGTTTTAAAAATGATTCTAACTCTTTTTGGTAATCAAATTTTAACCATTTTTGCCCAAATGATGAGGGCACTCCATTCAAAAGCCCTTTTTCAGCTTCCTTTAATAAATTGGCGCAAAGTTTAACATTGTTATTATTGCTCTCCAAAATACTGGAAAATAAAAAATTCAAATGTTCAAGGACTTCTGTTTGCTTACCAAGGATTTGTTTCAGCCAAACATATCCTAGTAGGCCTTTAATTTTATCAATGCCTTCAGCATTATTAATTGCTTCAATGAAACAATCACCAGATTCTTCATAGCGATGGCGAAACAGCAAAACCATAGCTAATTGAAAATTTATTTCAGGATCCTTGGAGTTTTTACTCTGCAACTCACATAAAATATCGTGAACTTTATCATAAGCGCCAGAAGTTTTAAGCAAATCAACCATATTCCAAAGCAAAAGATTTTTTTCGCGGTTTGAAAGCCCTATCTTAGCTGCCAACTCAAAATTTTCTTCTGCTACTTCAAGAGCTTTTTCATTTTTCTTCTCCTGGCTCTTATAAATCCTTAAAGCATAGCAAGCCAGATTATTTAAAAAAGAAAAATTTGGCTTTACAAGCTTTTTTTCCTTAACATCGTAAAGAAAATCGCCAGCCTCTTCGTCCCGACCTTGCTTCTCTAAAAAAAGCCCATAAAAAACATAAAAATCAGGATCATGGGGAAATAGCCAAATCAGCAACCTGTAGAAAGGCTCCTTTATCCTGTTCATTTTTGCCTCCTTTTTGCTTAATCAATGATTAATTTCCTAAAAACATTAGGACAGATTTTTTTAAAGAACAACTGATTTTATAAGTTAACAAAAAACTTAAATTTTGTCAAAAATTTTTCACTCTAAAAATTATCTTGACATATTTTATCAATTCAGCTAAAATCAAAATAATTATTAATATCATCCTCC
>DSBA01000002.1 GCA_011046145.1 Candidatus Uhrbacteria bacterium
TCTTATTATTATTTGATAAATGCCTTCCTGCCTGCCGATTTTGCCTTGAAAATATATTATTTCTCCTTTTTGGGCGAAATAAAAATTATCTAATTGGTCAAATTTGATTATTTCTATGACATTTCGCTCTCCGTTTTCCGCGCCAAGATCAATAATATTTAAATTGTTTTGAAATAAAATAACAATGTGTTGCAATTCATGGTGCCAGCAGACCCGGTTTATTTTTTGGCCGTAGCGATTAATGAAAATTTCCTGATTGGCTACTGTATCAAAAAATTTAACTTCAAAACCGTCATGAAATAAAAGCCACTTTTCATTTCTATCCCAGACAGCGTTAATAGCATTGAATTCCTTGATAGCGGAACTAGACTGGATGGTTATTTCCAGGCTGGTGATGATTTTTTGGATTAAAAATAATTTTTGGTTATCCGAGTCAATTAATCCGAGATAATTATTAGTGCTTTTAATAAATTTATAATTAGCGGACCTGCCCAGTTTCGTCACCAGTTTGGTTGTTTTAAAATTCAAATTATACTTATAAAGGTTATCACGCGTATTTTCTTTTTTAATATAGAAAACATCATTTGCTTCAATAAAGAATTCCTGATTAATAAGCTCTTCTTGGGATTCGAATATTTTTGATTTTGTTTTTGCTAATAAGTCTATTTTATAAATTTCAGAGGCAGCTTGATCGGCTCGGGCTTGGGGATTTTGTTTTAAAGCAAAAAGTATATTGTCGCTGCCAATATCCCATTTGAGATTATTAGGTTCAAAATCAAGCAATTCTTCAATCTCTAGAATTTGTTCAGGCTGTTGGACATTAAAAACAAAATAATGATTATTAATTTGAGCTAATATTTTTTTACTGCTGGCTGCCCAGCTTAAATTAATATCTGATTCAGGGAAAGAGGCTCTGTATAGAAAGATTTTTTCTTTTGTCCTGATATCCAGCAGATAGAGTTCTGAAAATAATTCAGTTTTTTTTATATAGGCTATTTTTTGCTCATCAGGCGATAAATAAAAATTTGCTGTGGGCTCGTCAACTATCTGCAAGGGAATGTTTTTTTTAAAAAAAATTATATCCCTGACAAAAGTGGTTAAACTGCTTTGGATTGATATTTTTTTTTGCCAAGAATAATAATTTTCTTTTTCCAGCCTGATATTATAATCTCCCGGCAAAAGGTTATAGACAAATATTTTTTCATCAAACGGTTTTTCGTATAATTTATCATTTATATAAAGACTCGCATTTTTTATGCCTTTAGCTTCCAGCATGAGAGTGCCTGTTTTAAGAATTTTTCCGAGTTTAATATCATAGCGATAGCCAGAAGCATAAAAAATTAAAATCGGCGCCATAATAAAAAAGGCGAGGATGAATGTAAACATTATAATGCGCCTTGTTCTTAATTTCATATTTGATAGATTATAAATGATGGGATTAATAGATTATAGATTAAATAAAAAAATTAGCAGTGTACTAAAATCTATAATCTATAATCTTTAAATCTGTTTAATATCAGCGCCCAAAGCCTGCAGGCGAGGGACAATATTCTCATAGCCGCGGTTGATTTGATAAATATTTTCAATAGAGGTTGTGCCTTTGGCGGCTAGGGCGGCTAATATCAAGGCCATGCCAGCGCGCAAATCAGGGCTGACCAAGTTGCGGCCATAAAGTGGAGTTGGCCCCATAACAACCACGCGATGAGGATCGCACATGATAATATTTGCTCCCATTTGGTTGAGCATGTCAGTATAAAACAAGCGACCTTCAAAAATTGTTTCATGGATCAAGCTTAAACCCTGGGCTTGTGTCATTAAAACAGTAAAAGGGGCTTGCAAGTCAGTCGGGAAACCGGGATATTCATGGGTAATAATATTCGTGCCTTTGAGCGGGCTGGGAAAAGTTTTTATGTAATTATTTCCAATTTCCAGTTTGGCTCCAGCTTTGTTTAAAGAATAAAGCAGATTTTCCAAATGTTCGGGCTGGCAATTTTTTATTGTTATTTGGCTGTTTGTTATTAGTCCAAGCATGATAAATGTGCCAGCCTCTATTCTGTCAGGAATAAGATTAAATTCACTGGCATTTAATTTTTCCACCCCCTCAATATTAATTATAGGCGTGCCAGCGCCGGTAATTTTGGCGCCGTTTTGGTTTAAGTATTGGGCCAGCGCCGGGATTTCCGGTTCCATGGCCGCATTTTTAATTATGGTTGTGCCTTGTGCTAAAGTAGCAGCCATCATTAAGTTTTCTGTTACTGTTACGCTGATTTTAGGCAGAATTATTTTAGCGCCTTTTAGTTTGGTGGCTTTTAAAGTATAAGTTTGGCCGTTTTCAATCATTTGGGCGCCTAATTTCTGGAAGCCCTCCAGAAAAAGATCAATTGGCCGCTGGCCAATGACACAGCCTCCCGGGTGAGCTAAAGTTACTTCGCCAAAGCGGGCCAGCATGGGACCGGTCAACATAATAGACGCTCTTAGCTTTTTGACTAATTCCGGCTTGAGCACAGTTTTATTAATATCTTTGGTGGAAATAAGATATTGATTTTTTTCTTTTTGTTCAATTTTAGCGCCCAAATCTGTCATGGCCTCAACCATTCTTTGGACATCTTCGATTTCAGGCAAATTATTAATCAAACAGTCTTGTTCTGATAAAATAGCAGCTGGCAATATTTTAAGGGCTAAATTTTTAGCCCCTGAAACTTTTATTTCGCCAGACAGTTTTTTGGCGCCATTAATAATATATTTTTCCATATTTTTATAGCTTATTGCTTATATTGTAATTAATTTAAAGAAATTTTTCAAGTTTTTAAATATCGGTTTAGAGTTAGAGGTTTGAGTTATTTTAATTTTCTTGCTATTATAATAGTATAATATATAATATAGCGATATTGCTTTATGGTTAATCCTCTTAAAAGTAAAAACAATCAGCCTGGCTTTTTCAAAAAATTCATGAATTTTTATCTGGTTTTGCTGTTTATTTTAATTGCTTTTATCGCTGGTTTGATTATAGGGAAAAAATCAGATAAGCCAGCTTTTGATCCTGGTTTGGCTAATGGCCATGTTTATAATAAAAGCATAGAGCCTGATTTTCTTTCTCAAAATCTTGATTTTGAAATTTTTTGGGATGTTTGGCAGCTTATTAAGGATAATTATGTAAAGCAGCCTGTAAATGAAACAAAAATGCTTTATGGCGCCATGGTTGGCAGTGTGGCCTCTTTGGGCGATGCTTATTCAACATTTTTTGACCCTGAAACAACCCAAGATTTCAATGAAGAATTAAAAGGCTCTTTTGAGGGTATTGGCGCGGAAATAGCCATAAAAAATGACCGTTTGACCATAGTGGCGCCTTTGCCTGATTCGCCGGCTGAAAGAGCGGGCATAAGGAGCGGAGATAAAATATATGCTATTGACGGTGAAGATACTACAGGCATTAGCTTGGATTACGCGGTCAGTAAAATCCGCGGCCCGAAAGGAACAGCTGTTATTTTAACTATTGGCCGTGACAGCTTGGAAAATTTGCAAGAGATCAAAATCATTAGGGAAAAGATTAAAATTCAAAGCGTCAAATGGAGCCTTTTGGACAATAATATAGTTCACTTAAAATTGCGTTATTTTAATGAGGATACTTTGGATGATTTCAATAAAGCTGTTTTGGAAATTAGCAAAAAAAATCCAACAGGAATTATTCTTGATTTGCGCAATAATCCCGGCGGATTTTTATCAACAGCAGTGGCAATAGCCAGCGAATGGATAGAAGACGGCGTTGTTGTTTATGAAAAAGCAGCTGACGGCGAGCTAAAAAAGCACGAAGCCAAGGGCAGAGCCAGATTTAAAGATTTTACCACTATAGTTTTAATTAACAAAGGCAGCGCTTCTGGCTCGGAAATTTTAGCCGGCGCTTTAAAAGACCATGGTCTGGCAACTTTAGTCGGTGAAAAAACTTTTGGCAAAGGTTCTGTCCAGACTTTATTTCCTTTGCGCGACGGCTCTTCTTTAAAGCTGACAATAGCTGAATGGCTGACGCCAAATAAAAATACTATTGAGCATGAGGGAGTTGAGCCTGATATAAAAGTAGAATTAACAGATGAAGATTTTAATAATGACAAGGATCCTCAATTGGAAAAGGCGTTGGAATTATTGAAATAGGTTGGATAATGAGGTTGTATGAGGTTGTATGAGGTTGTATGAGGTTGTATGAGGTTGTATGATGGGGTTGGATGAGGTTGGATGAGGTTGTAAATAGAAAAGGGAAAGAAGGGTAATATGGGTAAAAAGGGGAAGAAGGGAAAATTCGTAGATTCGCATTAATATAAAACCTGTTGCTCGCGAGCAACAGGTTAAAAAAGAACCCCGCACTTTGCTTGCAAAGTGCGGGGTTTGGGTTAAGGTAAAGGGATTTTTTTAAGGACCGGAGACAACCACGCCGCGGGTGTCGGCTCCCTGCAAGATGCAGTTGGTGGCAGTACTGATGCCGTCAGTCAAAGCCACGATCCAGAAGCCGGCGCCAGTGTCCACGTCCTCGTAATGGACGAGATTAGTGGAGCATAAGACTCCGCCGCCGCCAAAAGGTATGACATCTGCCCAGACACCGAATCTGGGTTCATAACAGCCCGGAGGCGCGAGAGGGTCGCGGCAGGGGTTATGGACACCGAACCACATGGCCTGACTGGAAAGGACAGAGTAATAGGTTTCGCTGTAGGATGTGGTGGCTGGGTCCCAGACCAGAGTTTGCCAGATACCGCCGGGCATGGGGTCAAGCCAGAGCGATGTTTGATAGCGATATTCCTCGCCAGCCTGGCTGCCAGTCAAGGGTACGAGCGTGTCGTCAAAGGGCGCATCGTACACTCCATTAGCGTTGTTGTCGCCAGTTACTCTGATACGCAGGCGATAGGGTGTTTGATTGCAACCGGGGTTGCCGTTGACAGAAACCACTCCGTCCTGGTTCCGATTGACAATGAAACAAGCGACCCCGTAGTTATTGGGGGCGCCACCCAGCATGCCGATGTTGGTGATCGGGGTGCCATCCATGGCCGGCAGGTTATAAAGAGGAACTCCATTGATAGTAATGCCGTCAAAGCGTAATTGATTGTCAAGCGCGTACCCGATGTGCAGGTACGTGTTGACGGGCACGGTGTAGCTGATGTTCAGCACACCGCCGACCACTTGGCTGGTCCGGTCCACGGCACAGCCAGAGTAGGGGTCATAGCAGACCCGGGACTCAATAGTGCCAAAGACTTCGATGGTGCCGGGTGGCACTCCCGGAGTGACCAGGGTAGGCTGCCAGAGATCCTCTTCGTTAAGAGGAATTCCGACGGTCACTTCCGTGACTTGTTTGGGGTCGGGCGCCGGGCCCTCGCCGAGGTCTGCCGGGTTGCTTCTGCCGCTGTCGCCAGCACAGGAGAAGACACAGGCCATGAAAATCATGGCCACCAAAACCGCAAAAACCTTTCTTTTCATCGTTTTTTCTCCTTTTCTTGCCCTATGGGCAGGTTTGTTGTTGTTTTTTCCAATCCCTTTCCCTTTACCTTTATTTATATTTTAAAAAACACCTCCTTGCCCCCCATAGCTTTAGCAAAGGAGGGATTCTTTTATTAAAAGATTATCTCAACTTAGCAAAATAGTAAAATTTTGTCAAGTGAATTTTGGTTAAATTTAAATTAACAATAAAAAATGAGCATAGTAATACATTTTTTTTGCCATTTTGTCAATTTTGGGCTGTATAAAATATTATGATTATAATAACATGATAAAATTAAGTTTGTTATTATTTTAAATCAGCGCTTTTAATTGTTAATTTTAATGTTTAAAGGCTAAATTTTTAATTTGGATTTTCATTTTCCTTGTTTTGTTGGTATAATTTGTTTTATAATTTAGATATTGCGAATCTGTAAATGTTTATGAATAAAATTCATTTATAAAATTATGAGAATAAATTTTGAACAAAAATTCAATAAGCCAGCAGATTTTTTAATCCGGCGGTGCGGTTATGGCCAGATCCGAGATCGGCGGACTGGCGGTTTTAGTTATGCGCGCAGATTGGGAGGGGGATTATATCCGCGATTTCATCTTTACGTTAATTCTGAAGATCCTTTGATTTTAAATTTGCATTTGGATCAAAAACAGGCTTCTTATGCTGGCCAGACAGCACATTCTGGCGATTATGACTCTGATTTAGTTAAAAAAGAAGTCCAGCGCATATTTGAGACAATTCTATCTCAAGCAGTCTCAGGAGAAACAGATTTTTATGCAGGGACAGAAGATTATACAGAAGAACCAAAAGGTTTTTTCTCGCGCTTATTTGGCAGGAAATAAAAAGAGGTTATATGATGAGGTTGTATGAAGTTGTATGAGGTTGTATGAGGTTGGATGAGGTTGTGTGAGGTTGTGTGAGATTGCTATAGAATTTTATAATTTCTGTATAGTTAACAGTCAAGGGTAACACTTTTAATAAATTTTTCATGTGGAGTTAATCCATTAATGGATAAATGAATCCTTTCATAGTTATAGAAATTTAACCATTCAATTGTATTTTTAAA
>DSBA01000076.1 GCA_011046145.1 Candidatus Uhrbacteria bacterium
AACTATTATAATAATAAAAGAAGACAATGGAATTTAAACAAGATGACGCCTATAGAATACAGAAATTATCTTTTTAGCGTAAATAGCCCCAAATAATGTGTCCACTAAACGGGGTACACTTCACATTCATTTAGCCTTAAAGCTGTCTCATTTGTATCATTATAGCCATAGAGTACTCCAAGGACGTATAAACACTAAAAATACTGACCCAAAAGCAGTATTTTTTATTTCCTCTAAATTTAAACAGCTAAATCAGCAATAACCTTAGAATTAATATCTTTATTTTGCTATAATAAAATTATATTATACAGATAATTAAAAGCCATTATGCAAAGCGAAAAAATATACAAAATAACAGTCAACTTAATCAGGGTTATATTAATTGCTACTTTCATATTGTCAATTGTTTATTACAGCTGGTTTAATCTGGTCATGTCCTGCCTTGCCTTTATCCTGACTTTTGCGCCAAAACTGGTTGAAAAAAAATATAAAATAGAAATACCTCTGGATTTTGAAATAGTTATAATTTTATTTATTTTTGCCAGCCTATTTTTGGGGGAAATCCATAATTTTTACCTGCGCTTTTGGTGGTGGGATACTCTTTTGCATACTGTTTCAGCCTTTGCTTTTGCTTGCGTCGGCTTTGTCATTTTATTACTTTTATTCAAAACCAATAAAATCGTCAGCCAACCAGTCTGGATAGTTATCTTTTCTTTTTGTTTTGCAGTAACCATAGGCGTGCTTTGGGAAATCTTTGAATTTTTCATGGATCAAACTTTCAGCTTTAATATGCAAAAAACAGGATTATTGGATACCATGCTGGATCTAATCAGCAACAGCATCGGCGCCTTGGCAGCTTCACTAGCCGGCTACGCTTATCTCAAAAGCGGACAACATTCATTAACAGCCAGATTAATCAACTCGCTTATCACCAGCAATCCTAAAATAAAATTTAAGCCGCCTATAAAAAAATAAATGAATTTCATAAAAAAACACAAAGGATTTATTTTTCTTCTTATTATTATCTTACTCTGGATTATCTCCCTTTTTTTTATTTCACCGGAAGAAATAGTTTCTGCCATAGGCATTGAAGCCGGGTACCTTGTTTTGTTCCTGACTGCTTTTATCGGCGTTTCTGGTTTTTTTTCCGCGCCCTTTTACATGAGCCTTATAACTTTAACAAGCACAGGGGATTTTAATATTTTTTTTATAATCTTAATTGTCGCCCCGGCCAGGGCTTTTGGAGATTCTATTTTTTTCCTTTTAGACCATAAGGGGCATGAAAGCATTAATGAATTAACAAAACAACGCCTTAAATCTTTTTCTGTCTGGCTGAATAAAAAACCAGCCTGGATGGTGCCTGTGGTCGCTTATATTTATACTGCTCTTTCTCCCCTGCCCCAAGATATTTTAATGTTTATTTTAGGGCTTGGGAAACCCAAATTTGGTCGCATTTTTATTGCCATTCTTTTGGGCAATGCCACTTTTGTGGGCTTGGTTTATTTTCTCTCGGTCTTTCTTTTTCCCAAAATATTTATATAAAATCTATTTTTCTTGCAAAAATAACACAAATCAAAAATACTGCCTTAAGGCAGTATTTTTGATTATCTTTACTCTGTTGTCTGTCCGTCAAAATCCTCTTCATTGGCTTCTGCTTCTTCCTTAGTCGCCCGGACAATGCCGTCTTTATGATGAGCCGGCGAATAAATTGTATAAAGTTTTAAATCTTCAGAATCAGAAACATTAATAACATTATGCTCTGCGCCGGCCGGCACCACAATAGCTGAACCGTCGCTAACCTCATATTCATTGCCGTCAATAATAACTTTGCCCTGCCCCTGCTCAAAGCGGAAAAACTGGTCATTTTCATTATGGATCTCCATGCCGATTTCCTGACTTGGCTTTAAGCTCATTAAAACCAGTTGGCTGTGCTTAGACGTGTAAAGGACTTTGCGAAAATTAGAATTGGCCAAAGTTTCTTTTTCAATGTTAGTGTTAAATCCTTTCATAATTTTTATAATTATTAATTAAAACTATTTAAAAAATAAAATTAATTTAATAAAACATTAAGAAAAATAATTCCACAATGACAAATAAGCCGTAAACTAAAAGCAAAACAAAACCTTCTTTTCTGGAAAATTCCTTTCCTGTTTTATAAAAAACCACTAATAGACAGGCTAAGACCGCCAAAAAAAAGAAAAAAAGAAAAAAAGAAAAATTCAAATTAACATTAAAAGTTTTAAAAGTCGCAAAAACTCCCAAAAGCAGCATATTTGACATTGAAGAACCAAGCAGATTGCTCATGGACAAATCTTTTACCTTACGGCGCCATGATTTTAAAGCTAAAGTAATTTCCGGCAAATTGGTGCCGATAGCAAAAACCAAAAGCCCCAAAATAAAAGCCGGAATTGCCAGTTGATCCAAAATAATTTCCGCGACTCGGATTATCAAATCAGAAATAATAATTACGGAAACTATACCCACCAAAATTAAAAATAAGTATTTCAAATTCTTTTTTTCCCCTGTTTCCACATCAACATGCAAAGCTAAATGTTTCTGTTGTAAATAAAGATAATAAATGACAGACAAATAGGCAATAATTATTATTACACCATCCCAAAAACTAAGCTTGCCATCCAGGCTTAAAATTAAGGGCAAAAACAAGTATCCGACAATCGGCGCGAAATTTTTAATATCGCCATCTGTTTCTATCTTGCGGTGCAAGATTAAATTCACGCCTAAAATTAAACCAAGCAAGACCATAATGCCGCCAAATAAATTACCCAGGGTAATGGCCGGCAAATCACTCATCAAAGCATTAATACCCACCGCCATTTCCGGCAAAGTAGTGATAAATCCCAAAATAATGCCGATAAAAAAAATCTTAATGCCCAGTTTATCAGCCACTATTTTAACATTAGTGATTGTCAGATCTGCGGCTTTGCCCAAAAAGTAAAACAATACCAGCAAAGCCACAATAACTAAAAAATTTATTAACATTTAAGCGCGGTTAAAATTTATTTAAAAAAATAATAAATATTATGGCCAGCCATAATTAAAATAATTATAGCAAAAAACATAAAAAAATAAAAATTTATAAAGTATCAAGCATAAAAAATAGCGCTTGGCAGCAAACCATTTTTAAAATTATTTTCATTTTATAAAAAAAATGCTACAATTAAAAATACTAAATCATTTTTAAAAAATATGCTGGAAGTTATAATTATTTATATTTTATTTGTTTTAGGCTTTGTATTTTTAATTAAAGGCGCAGATCTCCTAATAGACGGCGCCTCTTCGCTGGCCCAAAAAATAGGGATTTCAACTTTTGTCATTGGCATTACTGTAGTGGCTTTTGGCACCTCAATGCCTGAACTTTTAGTTAATGTTTTTTCCAGCGCCAAGGGCGCGGCTGACTTGGCTATCGGCAATGTGATTGGCAGCAATATCAGCAATATCCTCTTAGTTTTGGGTGTAGCGGCTTTTATTTATCCTTTAACCTTGAAAAAGGGGACGATTTGGAAAGAGATACCATTAAGCTTACTGGCTGTTTTTATAATTTTATTAATGGCAAACGACCAACTAATAGAAGGCAAGAATTTTTCCGAACTGGGCAGGATAGACGGCTTGATTTTAATCGGTTTTTTTATCATATTTTTATATTACACTTTTGGCATCAGCAAAATAACAGAAGAAGACGAGTATACAAAAATACTTTCTTTAAACAAATCAATTCTGTTTATTATTTTAGGCTCTGCCGGCTTATTAATCGGCGGCAAATGGATAGTTGACGGCGCTATTTTTATAGCCGAACAATTAGGCCTTAGCCAGGCGCTGATCGGCCTAACCATAGTGGCAATCGGCACTTCTTTGCCTGAATTAGCTGCTTCTGCTGTGGCAGCTTTTAAGAAAAAAATAGACATTGCCATTGGCAATGTGGTAGGTTCAAATATTTTTAATATCTTCTGGGTTTTGGGGGTAAGCGCATCCATAAAAACACTTAATTTTACCACGGCCTTAAATTACGATATTGTTTTCTTGATTTTCACTTCCCTTATTTTATTTTTATTTATGTTTATTGGCCGCCATCGCGTCTTGGAAAAATGGCAGGGTTTTACTTTTATCTTAATTTATATTGCCTATATTATTTCCTTAATTTACCGCGGCTAAATAATCAAAATTATTTAAATAAAAAATGCTCCGAATAATACCGGAGCCTTTTTTTATTTTGTTTCCTTGTGCAATGTGTGCTTTTTACAATGCTTGCAGAATTTTTTTAATTGCAGCCTTTCCTTGATTGTTTTTTTATTCTTTTGGGAATAATAATTTATTTTTTTACATTCAGTACATTCGAGTTTGATTAAATTTTCCTGGGACATAATTGTGAATTTTATTAATTAATGGAGCCACCCGTCGGGATCGAACCGACGACCTACTGTTTACAAGACAGTTGCTCTACCAGCTGAGCTAGGGTGGCACACTTAAATTTCAAATTTTTAATTTTTCAAATTTACCCTAGCGAAGCTGGTAGAGTATCATTAATTTCTTAAAAACCAAGCTGCCTGCCCCGCACTTACGAGCAAAGCGAGTATAGTGCGGGGAGCTAGGGTGGCATACTTAAATTTCAAACAATAAACTAAAATAGTTAATTATTTTTGATGGGCCGGGGAGGGTTCGAACCTCCGAAGGCTTACGCCAGCAGATTTACAGTCTGCCCCATTTGACCGCTTTGGTACCGACCCATTATTGATTTATTAAATTTTTAAAGGCCCTACCGCCTTTATATGACTTTATCTGCAACTCTCTTCTATAGGCTTTTGCTTTTGTTTGATATTGCTCAATATAAATAATCTTCCAAGGAATACCACTTTTAGTACTTTTTACCTTGCCAGAATTATGTCGTCTAAATCTTATATTTAAATTCTTTGTATGTCCAATATAATACTTCTTATTACTTAAACTTTGTATAATATATAAATAATACATAGTCGAAAATTTAAGACAGATTTATGCCGCCTATGGCGGCACTCCGCCACAGGCGGAGCAGTCTGCCCCATTTGTTTACCCCGCCAAAGCTTTAGCGACGGCGGGGACCGCTTTGGTACCGACCCATAAATATATGTGCATTATACACTATTTCCTCATCGCAGTCAATGCTTTAAGAATAAAAAATACCGCTAAAAACTGCGATATTTTCAGATATAAACCATGAGCCGTTGCGCGGACTTGAACCGCGGACCTACTCCTTACCATGGAGTTGCTCTACCAACTGAGCTACAACGGCATAAAATAATAATACCAAATTCACATTTCAGCGAAGTTGGTAGCCGTCCAAAATTACAAATCCCCTTAATGCCTGCCCGCCAAAGTCCTGAGTTTACGAAGGACGACGGCGGGAGCTACAACGGCATAAGATTTTTCCACCTATTCAAGTTCAAATACTTAAACTCCCTTACTTAGCATTTAATTCCTTGACTACAAGGCTAATATTATTTTAAAAATAAAAAAATCGGATAATTAATTCGATTAGCTGAAAAAATTTATAACCTAATTATAATCCTATAGTTTTTTAATGTCTATCTCAAAATCTGCTATTTTTTTATTTTCCGGATTAACTTCTCTTAATTTCAACAGCGCTTCTTTAGCTTTTTTCTTGTCTTTTAAGATTATACATATTTTTACCAAAAGATCAAGGTATTTGGGATTATTAGGTTCAATTTCTAAAGCTTTTGCCAAGTCAACCATGGCATGTTCATAATTTTCCAATTGGCAATAAAGTTCAGCTAATTTAAAAAACGCTTTGCCATCTATTTTATTTAATTTTAAAATATGCTCAAATGTCTGTCTTGCTTCATCATAATTTTTACGCATAAAATATACATCGCCCAAACCATGGTAAGCTTCAATATTTCTAGAGTCAAGGCCTATGATTTCAATGTATTTCTTTTCCGCCTCTTCATAATCATCCTTATCAGCAAAAGATTCTGCCTCTGCCAAAAGGCTATCAATATTTTTTTCAAATTTTTCAAAATCTTCTTTTGTGACCAAATCTTCTTTTGGGATTCTTTTCCTATACTTTTCCTCTAATTCCTTCAATTTTTCGTTTATTGACTTGATCTTTAATTGGGAGAAACTAGTGGCTTTTTTAAAAGCAGGCGAAACCTTGCTCAATAAAAATTTTGCTTTTCTTTGCAACCTTTCCCCTATAATTTTATCTTTAGTTTTAGCATTTTTCTCTTCAGGTATTTCATTAACATCAAAAGACGCCAAAATCGGCATTTTCCTTACGACTATAGCCAAAATAATCCCTAGGCAAATTAAAATTATAATTAAAGCTAATATATTATACATCTTTATTTTAATTAAAAATTATATTGTTTTTAAAATTTTCCAATTTTTTGTTACAATTGCAGCAATTAGGGTTACCTTCTGGGTTTCGTTCTCATGTGATATGGTGGGAAGAATATTTAAAAAATAACTTCCACAAACCATATGAGGACAAGAAATACCCAAGGTGAA
>DSBA01000029.1 GCA_011046145.1 Candidatus Uhrbacteria bacterium
CCCACCATATCACATGAGAACGAAACCCAGAAGGTAACCCTAATTGCTGCAATTGTAACAATAAATGTCAAGTTTTTGATGATATTAATGTGCTAATTTTAATACCAATATACAAATAAAGGATTTTATTTTTATTCTAAAATGGCTTTAATGCGCCGCACTCCTGCGCTGGAAGATTCTTCTTTGATTATTTTAAAACGGCCTAATTTTCCGGTATTGGTAACATGCGGACCGCCGCAAATTTCCTTAGAAAAATCACCAATGGAATAAACCTTGACTTTATCCCCGTATTTATGACCAAAAATACCCATGGCACCTTGTTTTATAGCCTCATTAGTAGGCATTTCTTGGCTAATTATAGGCAAATTTTTAGTAATTTGTTCATTAACAATATTTTCCACTTGTTTAATCTGTTCTGGGGTCATTTTCTGGCCATAACTAAAATCAAAACGCAGTCTTTCTGGCGTGATATTGCTGCCCTTTTGATAGACATCTGGACCTAAAACTTGCCTTAAAGCAGCCAGCATTAAATGAGCCGCGGTATGCAATTTAGTTGTCTGTTCAGAAGTGTCTGCCAATCCGCCTTTAAACATGCCGGCCGAGGCAGTGCGAGAAAGTTCCTGATGCTTTTCCATTTCTTTATTGAAATTTTTGATATCAACCTCTAAACCTCGATTTTTTGCTTCTTCAATAATTAACTCCAAAGGAAATCCATATGTAGAAAATAATCTAAATGCAACAAAACCTGGCATTATCTTAGGCGACTCAGTTTTTAATTTCTGCAAAATGTTCTTTTCCTGTTCTTTCTGTTTTTCTTCGTCTTCTTCAGACCAATAAATTTTAGGTTTCTGATACCATTTATTAAATTCTTTTAAACCTTCTTCGATAGTCTTGGCAAACTTTTCTTCCTCCAAAACCAATTGATTAATAATAAAGTCTTTGTTTTTTTTAACTTCAGGATAGGCGTTTTTATACATTTCAATTACTAATTCGGCAATTTTAAAAGTAAAAACATCTTTAATTTTTAATAATCTGCCATAACGAACTGCGCGCCTAATTAAACGTCGTAATACATAACCAGCCCCTGTATTAGACGGAGTAATTCCCTTTTCATCTCCTAAAATCATGGACGCTGCTTTGAGATGATCAGCTATTATCCTAAAAGCTTTTTCATTACCCGCATATGTTTTATTAGAAATTTTTTCAATCTTCTCGATTATACTGAAGAAAGCCGAGGTTTTAAAAATATCAGGAGTATTTATTACAGCTGCTAATAGTCTTTCTAGTCCACCCCCAAAATCAATATTTTTTTTGGGTAGAGGCTGAAAACCCTTTTCCGTCTTGGTATATTGCATAAAAACATTATTGCCGATTTCTAAAAATCTACCACAATCACAAGCTGGATGACACGGCTGATCTTTAAATTCCGAATTTTCATGAATTTGCAACTGAGCGCCAAAATCCCAGTATATTTCCGAATCTGGGCCGCCAGGCTCACCTATTGGCATATTATCGGTTACACCAGATCTAGACCACCAGTTTTGATCTTCACTATAATAAAATATTTTACCACCTTGAAGACCATTGGTTTCAGCATTATCTACTATTGGAGCATCAAGTCCTACCGAGGCGAATTTTTTTTGCCATAATTCAGCTGCTTCAGTATCGCGCTCAATTCCCTTTTTAGGTAGACCGCGAAAAACTGAAATATAAAGGCTGGCTGGGTTTAACTTCAGCTCTTGTGTTAAAAATTCAAACATCCAATCAATTTGTTCTGTTTTAAAATAATCGCCCAACGACCAATTTCCTAACATCTCAAAAAAGGTGGTATGACGATTATCACCGACTGATTCAATATCTTGCGATCTAAAACATTTTTGTGAATCAGCAATACGCGTTCCAAGTGGATGTTTTTCCCCTAAAAGGTATGGAACCATGGCCTGCATTCCTGAGCCAGCAAATAAAGTGGAAGGATCATTTTCCGGAATTAAAGAAGCGCTGGGTATGATCGCATGCCCTTTTGATTTGAAAAAGTCTAAATATTTTTGGCGTAATTCATTAGCAGTTAACATAGGGATATTATAAATCAAAAATTTGCTTCTGGCAAGATTAAAAAATCGCCAGTATTTTGCCGGCGATTTTTATTATTTCGTATCTTTAAAAGTTATGGCCGAATAAAGGCCGGTGAGCATGATCAGGCTAAGAATTAGGAAAATATAATGAATAGGCCAAAAATGCAAAACCCAGCCCATAATTAAGGGCGTAAAAATATAAGCCAAAGGCATAGTGGATCGGAATGAATTGATCAAGGACAAATCTTCAACGTCAACTTTTTTAAAAAAATAAGAATCTCTCATTATTTCAATCAAGCTGGCGCCAATACGGCTGAAAAATAAAATCAAAGCCCAAATCAAAATATTTGTTGTATTTGTATAAAAAATTAAAATTGAAGCGATAGCAGTTATAATCAAGCCAGTAGTCAATAATTCTTTTTCGCCAAGATATTTGTCGGCTATATAGCCGGCTGGATATTGAATGAGTATAAAAGGTAAAAGCATGATGGAAAAAATAATTCCGATTTGATCCCAGACCAAGCCAATTGTCTGATTGAGATAAATAGGCGTGTAAATAACCATGGTAGCGTAAAAAACTTGGAGCAAAAAAGCAAGATAAAATATTTTCTTCAAATCAGGCTGGCCAAGCAGTTCTTTAAGAGTTTTTTTAACGCTGAAACGCTGATGGTCATAGCTGTTTTTAAAATCTTTAAAAGTAGTGATTAAAATAAAAATTATCGGTAAGGTTAAGATTATAACCAAGGAAAATATCCAGTTAAATCCTAGTTTGTCCAAAATTTGGCCAGAAATAAAAGGTGAAATAACCCAGCCTATATTATAAATTGTAAAATAAGCGCCTCTTATCCTGCCAGTTTTAACATTGCTGGTATGAGCTTCTAAAAAAACATCAAAATTAATAAAAAGTATATTAATACAGATAACATAAAGTATAAAAGCCAAAAAAATAGCAATGGGCTGGGAAGTCAAAATAAAGATAAGCAGACTGAATATCTCTAAAGCAAAAACCGTGACAGCAGTATTTAAATTATTAAAACGAGCAATAATATTAGGATAAAGATTCATTACTATAAAAGTAATGATATAGGCAATAAAAAATATAAAACTAACTGTTCCCAAATTAAAAAATTGGTTTAAAAAAGTTGATTGCACATAAGCGATTTGGGCCAGAGCAAGAGCAAAAATAAAAGCCGCAAGAGTCAACTTGACGATTTTTTTCTTTCTGGTCATTTTTTTTGATGATTTTTTGCTTTTTTTAAGAATAATAAATTTGAAAGTTATTTGGTTTTTGTTGCTTTCATAATAATCCCGCCTCCCAATACTTCCCTATTTTTATAAAAGACGGCTGATTGGCCCGGGGTAATGGCGCGCTGTTTTTTGGGGAATTTAACCTGATAAATGTTTTTGTTTTTTAGGCTTAAAACACCTTTTTCGCCCTTGTGCATATAGCGGATGCGAATTTCCAAATTGCTTGGCAGTTTTATTTTTTGCAGCCAATTAATTTCCTTAATATATATTATATCAGAAAAAAGTTGGGGATCCTGTGGATTATTGGTAATAATCAGTTGATTTTTTTTAATATCTAAATCAACAACATACCAAGGGCCGCCGGAAAGTTCTAGGCCTTTGCGCTGGCCGATAGTGTATAAAGGCAACCCCTGATGTTGGCCGAGTTTTTTGCCGTCAACTGAAACAATATCTCCTGCCTTAAGTTTTAAATGGCGTTTTAAAAATTCATAATGCTCTTTTTCAGGCACAAAGCAAATTTCCTGTGAATCTTTTTTTTCAGATACGGGTAATTTGAATTTTGTTGCCAGTTTCCTAACTTGAGACTTGGTTAATTTCCCGACCGGAAAAACAATATGGCGAAGAATTTTTTTATCCAGGCTGTAAAGAAAATAAGACTGGTCTTTAGCCTTGTCTTTGGCTTCAAGCAAATGGATGCCTTTTTTGTCTTTTTTAATCTGGGCGTAATGTCCCGTGGCAATAAAATCACAGCCCAAGGCTTTGGCTTTTTGCCAGAATTCGCCAAATTTTATGAATTGGTTGCAGCGTACGCAGGGGTTGGGGGTCAGGCCATGTTCGTATTGTTTTAAAAAATTATCAACAATGTATTTTTTAAAAGTTGTTTGAAAGTTAAAAGTATAAAGCGGAAGGTTTAGATTTTCTGCTACGCGTCTGGCGTCATTGTAGGCGTCAAGCGAGCAGCATTTATTGGCAATTGTTTGATTTTCAGCATAATGAGGATCTTTCCAAAAATTCATAAAAATACCAATGACTTGATAGCCTTGTTTTTTTAATAAAGCGGCGGCAACAGAGGAATCCACTCCGCCACTCATTCCGACGGCAACCTTTTTCTTCATAATAATCAATTAGCAATCACCAATAATCAAACAATTTCTAAATTATAATAAATAATAACGAAAAAAAATTTAATATTAGTTATTTGTTATTGTTTGGCCTTCGCCAACCGTAGTTGGCTTCGGCCAACGTAGGTTGGATGTTGATTATTGGTTATTGGATGTTATATCAATATTTTACCTTTTTTTCTAAATTTAAGCAAAAATAAAAAGACGCCTCATTTTGAAGCGCCTTGGTCTTTTTACTCTTTGAGCATTTTAGCTGCTGAACCGAGGAAAATACGTTCAGGTATTTCTCCGCGCACATATTTCCCGGATTTTTTCTGAAAATCATCGAAATTTTTTGACATAATTTTAAAAAACCTTTTAAGCCCTAAAAGCTTATTGATGATTAACACTTTTCCATGTCCATCATCTTTAAAGCTTATAAACGGTATGAGCTTTTTTATAGTTATATCATCTCGATAGATACTGAAAACATCCATTTCCATTGGCGAACCTGAGTTGCTTATATATTTATACCTCACCAAATCTTTAACAAAATAGCTTTTGCCATACATAATATGCAACTGCTCAACGGCCGCATATGCAGCCTTGGCATCTATGTCTAAAAGCTGGCTAAGATATTTTGTCAAGGAATCACGGTGTAAAGACATTTCAAGCGCATAAAAAGCACTCCTTGGCATATTTTTTTTAATTGATACCAGTTTGATGTCCTCAATAATGGCCTGGGATTGTGGATGGCATAAAACAAAATCTAGATATTCACCGACAATCCATTCCCTTGCTGAAACTCCAAGGCTTAGAATACGGATAACCTCTTTGGTAAACGAATCCCTGCTATCTTTTAATTCCTGATCTTGCCCTAAATTCTGAAACACGTAAAGATTAAACGTCAGGCTAATTTTATCTGAATTTATAAATCTATCAGCTAATTCTTTATTTAAATCAAAATTCAAATTAGCCCTGCGTTTTAAATATTCCTGCTGTGCCTTGCCTTCCTGAGCACCGTAAGTATTTATAATCAGTATTGATTCTGGCATAAGCAATTGTCTGGCTGCTATGTATTCGAGGGTAGATCCAATATTAGGATGCTTATTGCCAGTATAATCCAAACTAATAATATGAAAGGGTGCGCCATTGTATGACTCAAAAAATTCAAAGTCCGTACAATTTACGACATTAACTCCAGACTCCTGATCTTTTATTTCTTTAGCAGTTAATTTTGATTTTTCAATTACCGTAATATTTGATCTGGGGATGTTAAGAGGATCAAATACCTGTTTAATTTCTAAAAGCTGTGCGCTTTCCAAACAAGCGACTCTAATCCTTTCGGGCTTTTTTAATTGCCATGCCAAATTTTTTCTGATAAATTCCATCTCTTTTTCTCTGGATAGTTTTTTAGCCGGATCATCGTATGATTTCATTATCGCCACCTCCTTATTTGTGATTGTTAAAGTTCAATCTAATAAATGAAATTAGCAAAAATTTATGATTTTGTCAATGATTTTAAAAATAGAAAAAGGAACGCCGCTTAGCGTCCCTTAGAATTTAATTTACAGTTTATTTGTCGTAGGTGCCCATAGTGATATGGGCTTTGAAGGCTGCGATTTGCATTTTGGTAAAACCTCCAAAGCATTCGGCTATTTCCTTGGGTGTACAACCGAGCCGCAGAAAATCAAGGGCGTCGTTTTTGGTGATAATTTCTTTTTTCCCATTCCCCTTTTCGCTCTTTGCCATTAATTCCTCCTTTTTAACTTGAAATAACAATCATAGCATAATAGCAAATTTACTGATAGATGTCAATAAATGTACTGTTGCAGAGTTAAAGTTACCTTTTGTGGATAAGTAATGTTATTTAAAGATTCAAACAATGTGGCTGTAATTTTTTGTTGAGGTGTCATCCTATTCATACCAA
>DSBA01000001.1 GCA_011046145.1 Candidatus Uhrbacteria bacterium
AATTAACTTTATCTATAAATTTTCTAAATAATTTTATTTGGCTAAAAATAAAAAAACTGTTAAATATTTTTAACAATTTAATTTGAAACTTGTGGAAAAAAGACAATAATAAAATCTCTACATCTCTTCCAAAACAGTTAAACCTAATAATTCCATGCCATTGGATAAAACCTGTTTAATAGCTTTTAATAATTCAAAACGCGCAGCTTGAACTTCTGCTGCTGCTTTAATAACTGGCAATTTATGGTAAAAAGTATTAAAATCCTGGGCCAATTTATAAAGATAATGGGTCAACGCAGACGGATCATTTGTTTTTTGGGTTTCTAAAATTACTTGCGGGTAATTTAACAAATCACTGACTAATTCTTTTTCAATATTAGTGGCTAAATTTTTATAATCCAAATTAATTTTAGCCCCCAAACAAGTTTTACGCGACTTTACAAAAATGGAATTCAACCGAGCATAAGTATATTGCAGATAAGGCCCGGTCATGCCATTTACATCCAAAGCCTCGTCAATATCAAAAGTAATTATTTTATTATTGCTGGATTTAAGCATGCCGAATTTCAAAGCCGCGATCACTATAGCCATAGCAGTATCATTTACTTTTTTCTCTGGCCATTTAGGATGGCGCTGCCTAGTTTCATTAATAACTTTAGCCAAAGCCGCTGCTTTAACTTCATTATAAGTCACCACATTGCCGGTTCGCGAGGAAATCACCCCGCTTTTTAATTGCACAAATTCATAAGGAACATGAATCATTATTTTTTTAAAGCCCATTAATTCCAAAATTTTAAAAACCTGTTTCAAATATTGGCTTTGGCGGATATCCATCACATACAATGATTTTTTTACTTTATGATTTTTAAATTTTTTAACTGCCAAAGGAATATCTTTTAGCCCGTAAAGAGCTGTGCCGTCTTTGCGCAAAAGAACCAAAACTCCCAAATCATATTTTGACAAATCAGCAATAATTGCGCCTTCGCTTTTTTTGATAAATGGATATTTCAAAAGTTTTTGCAGCATTTTTTTGCCAGCCTTTTCTTCTTCTGATTCATAAAAATAAACATCAAAGTTAACGCCAAGCTCCTGATAAATACGCTCAAACTGCTCCAAGCTCCATTTTCTAGTTTTTTGCCATAATTCTACCAATTGAAAATCTCCTTCTTCCAGATTTTTTAAAATTTCTTGAGCCTGCTGCTTGTAATTTTGATTTTCACTGTTTTTTTTAACTGCTTGAGCATAAGCATTGCCCAAAAATTCCCCTTTGTTTTCAATCTTAGCCAAATCCGACTCATTCGTAAAATTTTGCAAATACCATAATGTCTTAGCCACATGAGCGCCAGTATCGCCAATATAATTGGCAGGGATTACTTTGTAGCCACAGGCTTTATAAACATTAACCAAAGATGACCCGATGCAAACATTGCGCAAATGGCCGACATGAAACTCTTTATGCGTATTGGGCTGGGAATATTCAATCATTATTTTCTGGCCTCTTCCCTCTTTGTTCTGGCCGTATCTGCTTTTTTGTTTTTGGATTTCTTTAAATAATAATTCTGCAACCTTAAAATAATCTAACAAAAAATTCAAATATGGACCGCTATTTTTAACATTGATAACCGCGCCGCTTGGCTTTATTTTCTCTGCCAATTCTTTGGCGACTTCAGACGGATTCTTTTTAAGCTTTTTAGCCAATTCAAAACAAGGCAAAGCCAAATCGCCCATTGCTGCTGATGGCGGGATTTCTAAATCCTCAATCTTAATACTCACCTTTTGTTTTTTCAAAAGGCTGACGATTTGTTTTTTTATTTTTTGATTGATTGTCATAAAATAAAATTTGGATAGAAAAGGCTTTTATGCCTTTTCGCGCCAAAATTATCCAATAATGACCCGAATAAAATGCCTCTTGCCTTTTTGAATCAAATGAGTGCCTGAGGTTAAAGAATAATTAATATCAGTAACTGCTTGTTCGTTTACTTTAACCCCGCCTTCGCGAATCACCCGCTTAGCTTCTGAATTTGAACTTACTAAGTTTGCTTCTACCAAAATATCAATCAAATTTTTACTTTCTACTTTCAAACTTTCTACCACTTCCGGCTCTTCTTTTTTCTGAAATATACTTATGAAATTTTTTTGAGCCTGATCAGCATCATCTTTGCCTTTATATAATCTGACAATCTCATGAGCCAATTTCATTTTAAAATCCCGCGGATTAGCGCCTTCTTTCATTTGTTTGGTCATCTCTTCAATTTCTTTCATTGGCACATCAGTGCAAATTTCAAAACCTAAAGCAATCATCTGATCTGACCAGGACATGACTTTGCCAAAAATATCTTCGGGTGAATCAACCAAAGTAATCATGTTGCCTTCTGTCTTGCCCATTTTTTTGCCCGTAGGATCAACTAAAAGCTTCAAAGCCAAGACCGCCTTTTCCTTTTTTTTCATTTCTTTCATCAAATCGCGTCCTGCCAGCATATTAAAAGTCTGGTCATTGCCGCCGATTTCCAGATCAACATCCATGGCTACGCTGTCATAGCCCTGCATCAGAGGATACATGAATTCATGCAGAAAAATCGGCTTGCCTTCAGCTGCCCGTTTTTCAAACATATCTCTTTCCATCATTCTTTGCACAGTAAATTTTGAAGATAGCTCTAAAACATCGGCGAATTTTAATTTGCCCAGCCATTTGGAATTATATTTTATTTTAACCGGATTAGCTCCGCCAAAATCCAAAATACTAGCAGCTTGTTTTTTCCAGCCGCTGAGATTGCATTTTACTTCTTTGGCGGTCAGCTGTTTGCGGGCAGCAGCTTTGTCAGTCGGATCACCAATCATGGCCGTAAAATCACCAATTAAAAAAATTACTTCATGTCCGAGTTTCTGAAATTGAACCATTTTGCGCAATTGGTTGCCATGGCCAATATGCAAAAACGGGCCAGTAGGATCAAAGCCGCAGTATAATTTAATTCGTTCGCCTGACATTAATTTATTTTTCAAATTTTCTTTGGTCGGGTAAACCGCCTCCACGCCACGGCTTAATACATCATCAATTAGCTTCTCATCTGTGATTGTTTTCATAGGTATAAATAGTTAAATATTATACATAAGCGGGTGGCGACGAATTCATTCGTCGCTTAATTTCACACCGCGAAGAATAAAACATAGTTAAAATTTAGCATAATTAGCTAAAATTTTCAAATAAAAAGCGGATAGTACTCAATTATTCTAACCGCTTTTATCGCCTTTTATTATTTGATTGATTTTAATTGTTCTTCCATCTTTTGAAGTTTTTCTTTTTGCTCTTTCAGTTTTACTTTTTCTTTATCAACAATTTCCTTTGGCGCGTTTTTCACAAATTCCTGATTACCCAATTTCTTTTCCAACCTGCTGATATAATTTTTTATTGATTCAATTTCTTTAGTCAGCCTTTTAGTTTCCTTAGCCTTATCAACCAAACCTTCCAGCAAAATATAAACTTCTACACCCGAAACCACGCCACCTACAGACTGGCCGGGCTTTTCGCCCTTATTTAAAATTTCCAAATTATCAATTCTGGCTAAACCTTTAATAATCTCCCCTTGATCATTTAACAATTTAACATTTTTTCCTCCTATCAGTTTAACATTCACTTTTTTCGCCGGTTCAATTCTATTTTCCGCCCGTAAGTTGCGAATCAAAGAAATTATATCAACAATCAGATTAAATTCCTCTGCTTCTTTAACTCTCTTTTCCGCTTTGGGATAAGACTGAACCATTACCAAATCATCAGCCTCAAAATTTTCCCAAATAGCCTCCGTCACAAAAGGAATAAACGGATGCCATAAAATTAACAGTCTCTCTAATATATAAAGAAGTATTTCATCTTTATCCTTTTCGATTTTAGAAATTTCCAGATACCAGTCAGCCAAATCATTCCAGGTAAAATCACGCAAAACATCGGAAGCCGGTGAAAAATTAAATTTATCCAAATCTTTGGTCACCTGTTCGATCACTAAATCCAGCTTGCTTAAAATCCATTCATCTGCCAAAGTCTTTACCTGCGGTTTATCTTTAATTCTTTTAATTTCGCTGACAGAAGTTAAAATATAACGAGAAATATTCCAAAGTTTATTAACAAAGTTGCGAAAACCTTCCACTTTTTCATCATATAATCTGGTGTCAGCGCCGGCTGATGTGCCTGTTATCATGGCTACTCTCAAAGCATCTGTGCCATATTTTTTAATTAAATCCAAAGGATCAACCACATTGCCCAAGGATTTTGACATTTTGCGGCCTTTTTCATCACGCACCAAACCATGCAAATAAACTGTCTCAAACGGAATTTCTCCCATCATAAAAGTGGTTTGAATAATCATCCTGGCCACCCAGAAAAATAATATATCATAACCTGTCTCCATCACACTGGTTGGATGAAATTCTAAATCTTTAGAACCCTTAACCCAATCTTCCCAGGAATTATACTTAACAAAACTTTTGTCCATTAAAGTGGAAAAAGTCCACAAGCCTGAAGAAAACCAAGTATCTAAAGTATCTTCATCTTGAACCCAATGTTTTCCTTTTGGAGCATTCATACCGACAAAAATCTCTTCGTTTAACCGGCCTTTATTTTTATACCAAACTGGTATTTGATGGCCAAACCAAATCTGGCGGGAAATGCACCAATCGCGCAGATTTTCCAGCCAGCGAAAATAATCATGTTCAAATTTCTGCGGAATAATTTTAATTTCCCTGTCTTTAATCACGCCCAAAGCAGCCTCTTTAATTGATTTGTTCTGAAAATATTTATTATCTGTCAAAGTGATTTTTTTATTAACATCAATAAACCATTGTTTGGAAGGCAAAGGCTCAACAGCCGTGCTGCAACGGTAACAAACAGACAAGTTCATATCTATTTCTTCTTCTTTTTCTATCAAGCCTTTTTCTTCCAACCAATTAACTAATTTTTCCCGGGCTGCTAAAACATAGAGTCCCTGATATTTTTTACCAGCTAAAGCTGTCATTTTTCCGTCTTCACCAATAACTTTAATGACTGGCAAATTATTTTTTTGCGCCATTTCATAATCAATCATGGAATGAGCAGGAGTCACACCCAAAGCGCCAGTGCCTAATTTCATGTCAACCGAGTCATCAGCAATAATTTTTATTTTTTGTTCGCCAGCGCCAATATTAATAGTAAAAGTCTGGCCGATGTATTTTTTATAGCGTTTATCTTTTGGATTAACCGCTACAGCAGTATCACCCAGCTTTGTTTCAGGTCTGGTTGTTGAAATGGCAAAAGGAAAATCTTCAGCATATTTAAAAGTGTAAAATTTGCCTTTGGTTTCCTGATACTCGACTTCATCATCAGACAAAGTTGACATGCAATGCGGGCACCAGTTAACAATACGATCGCCACGGTAAATCAAGCCCACTTCATGCATTTTAATAAAAGCTTTTTTGACCACATGGGTTAAACCTTCGTCCAAAGTATAACGTTCTCGCGACCAATCGCAAGAAGAACCCATTTTGCGCACCTGCTTATTAATAATATTTTTTGATTCTTCCGCGAATTCAACTACTTTTTGCAAAAAATTTTCTTTACCCAAATCATGACGAGTTTTGCCCTCTTTTTTATATAATTCTTTTTCTACTTTGGCCTGAGTAGCAATAGCCGCATGGTCAGTACCTGGCAACCACAATGTTTTTTTGCCTAATAAACGATTATATCTAACCATTAAATCCTGATAAGCCAACATAATTGCGTGTCCAGTATGTAAAGTGCCGGTCCGATTGGGCGGTGGCATGGAAATTGAAAAATAATCAGCTTTTTCAGCTAACTTTAAATTATCAGGATTAAAATAACCTGAATCTTCCCATTTTTTGTAGATTTTATCTTCAACGTCTTGAGGATTGTAAGCTTTGGGGATCTCTTTCATAAAATTATAAGTGTTGATATGAGCTATGGGTGCTATAAGTGGAAAGGTGAAAAAGTGAAAAGCATATCCTATTTATCTTTTTCCCTTTTAATTTCTAATTCCTGTATTAATCGATCAATTATATAACCTGTCTTTATTGAATGGTTAATAGCTTTTTCGCATAAATCTTGATTTGCTAATCTTTTTCTTTGAATACATCTTAATCTTCCTTGAACTTCCGCGCATGATCTTCTGGCATATTTGACAAATCTAATAGGGTAAAGTCCGATTTTCGGACCAATTAATCGTTAATAATTAGCTTATATAAGCGTTTTTCCTGTTCTTTTAAATTTAAATTTCTGTTATTATATCTCCAGACGTATTCTCCTAGATAAAT
>DSBA01000062.1 GCA_011046145.1 Candidatus Uhrbacteria bacterium
GCCGAATTCTCATGGTAACAGCTTAGCACACTTCGTGTGCTAAGCCCATTCATCCCCGTTCTCGGTCGCGGCTCGCTTCTCGCCGCTCCCTCCAACGGGGTTTCCTGTAAGGTATTAAAAAGCAAAAATCCGCTATCTGGCGGATTTTTGCTTAAAAATTCTTAACCAAATTTAAATTTTTCAGTCTATTTTTCCTGCCTTATAACTAAACCTGCCATGTCAGTACGGAAAATTTGAGTCTCTCCAGCAACCAAAACAATAATTTCATAACCAGGCACAATTGCCTGAGTACAAAATTCCTCTGGTGTTGCCAAACCCAAACAGCCATCAGGCCAATCCATTTCAGTAATAGAAATCACAACAATTTCATTTTGAGGCACTTGAGCATTTTCAGCCGCCAAAGAAACAACTTCTACTAAGGCAGGGTTATCACCTGTGGGAATATCAATAACTTCTTGTTCTGGCACGCTAATACTATCAACTTTCCATTCCCCATTTTCAACAACCATATTCACGTTGCGAATTGTTCTTCCGCCTGAATAATTAAGGCCGAGAATAAGAGTTGCTCTATCTGTATCTGTTATCTGCAAATCCTCAACGCTTATTCCTTGATCAGGCACATCCTGAACGCCAATAAAAAAAGCCATCTCACTGACAATATTTTCACGCGAGACCTGGTTTTTCGCTGAAACTGATAATGCATTATATGCTTTTTCCATGGCCACTGGATCAGATTCTGGCGGGGCCATAGCCACAAAATTTAACATAAAATTATAGCCAACCAATTCTGCCTCTTCATGGCTTGGCGGGGAAATAACTACGGGCGATTTAATATTAAAAAACCACCAAGAACCCAAAATAACCAGGATAACCAAAAAAATAATTAAGATAATTAAATTGTTTTTACTCATATGTTTTTAATTACTTTTAAGTAAAAATTTAAAATAATTAACAGTTAACTTTTACGCCTTTATCAACCGCTCGACCTTCGGTTGATATTTAAAAAATATTAATTAGTTTTCTTTATTTCAATATACAATGTTTTAAAAGAATTCTCAATCCTAAAAATTATAAAAACCGCCTTTAAGCGGTTAACAAAATTAACATCTCAAAACTAATCTGTTTTTTTAATATTTTGCTTGTCTGCTAAAATCTTCCATGGTATAGAGAAGAACAGACAAAGGCGGAAATCCACGAGAATAATGGTCGGGCTGGTGGGACTTGAACCCACGATCTTCTGGTCCCAAACCAGACGCGATAGCCAACTTCGCTACAGCCCGTTATTTTTAATTTTTAACATCCAATTATTAATTTTACAAAAATTGAAAATTATTAAAGGATTTTTATTATTTTCAGTCCGAAGTTTGTCCCGCACAAATGCCGAGGGAAAGAATCGTCACAATATGATCACTTCGTGGTAATCTTTTGCTCTACCACTGATGAAAAAGGGGGAATTACTTTTCCTTTTGTGCTCGGGGTGAGAATCGAACTCACGACACAAGGATTTTCAGTCCTTTGCTCTACCACTGAGCTACCCGAGCAAAATAATTTTAGTGAGCCAAAAATTCTAACAAAAATCGGCTAATTAAAGATATTAAACCTGTTCGCCTTTACCAATTAACATTTAGTGTCGGTGGGCGTAGATGGACTTGAACCATCGACCTCGTCATTATCAGTGCCCCGCACTAAATTTGGATTAAATCTGTGGACGTGGGAGGACTTGAACCTCCGACCTCGTCATTATCAGTGACGCGCTCTAACCAGCTGAGCTACACGTCCAAATTTTAGTGCGGGGTCAAGTGATCGTACTTTAATAATACAAGATCAATGATCACGCGCCATACGCTTGCGCTTAGGTGCTAGACATAGCGCACTCTAACCATCTGCCTGCCCCGCACTTACGAGCCTTGCGAGTATAGTGCGGGGAGCTATACGCCCATAAATTTTAACTCTATTAAGTTTAACCCTAAACAAACAATACACGCTTAAATTATAGCAAAAAAGGCTAGCTAAACCAATATCCAAATATTAAAAAATATTAACTTAGCTAGCCTTTTTATAATTTAACCTCTAAAAAGTGATAGAATCGTTTTAGTCCAAACTGAAATAGAATCCAGCCAGAACTACGCACCTATAAAAAGGTGTCGACCTAATCAGAGTAAAAAATTTTTACAAATTCTTTACTCAAAACTCCCTAGAAAGGAGATGGTCCATCCACAGCTTCCGCTACGGATGCCTTGTTACGACTTCGTCCCTGTCACCGACCTTACCTTATAGCGTCCTACAACGCTATTCGGGTATTGCCGGCTCCCTTGACGTGACGGGCGGTGTGTACAAGACCCGAGAACGTATTCACCGCGCCATAGCTGATACGCGGTTACTAGCGATTCCAGCTTCATGAGGTCGAGTTGCAGACCTCAATCCGAACTGAGACCAGCTTTTATGGGATTAGCTCCGCCTTTCGGCTTAGCAGCCCATTGTACTGGCCATTGTAGCACGTGTGTAGCCCAGGATGTAAGAGCCATGCTGATTTGACGTCATCCTCGTCTTCCTCCAACTTAAAGTTGGCAGTCTCCTATGACAAATTTAACATAGGACAAGGGTTGCGCTCGTTACCGGACTTAACCGTACATCTCACGACACGAGCTGACGACAACCATGCAGCACCTGTCACCCGGTTCCTTGCGACACTCTCGGCATTACCCGAGATTCCGGGGATGTCAAACCCTGGTAAGGTTCCTCGCTTATCGTCGAATTGAACCACATGCTCCACCGCTTGTGCGGGTCCCCGTCAATTCCTTTGAGTTTTAGCCTTGCGGCCGTACTCCCCAGGCGGGACACTTAACGCGTTAGCTAAAATACAACGGCACTGAAAGGGTCGATACTCCCAATGCCTAGTGTCCATCGTTTACGGCGTGGACTACGAGGGTATCTAATCCTCTTCGCTCCCCACGCTTTCGTGCATCAGCGTCAGAATTGTTCTAGCAAGCTGCCTTCGCATTTGGTGTTCTTGCCGATATCAACGGATTTGACCCCTTCACCGGCAATTCCGCTTGCCTCTCCCAATCTCTAGTTTATTAGTTTTAGTAGCTGTCCCAAAGTTGAGCTCTGGGCTTTAACTACTAACTTAACAAACCGCCTGCGCACGCTTTACGCCCAATAAATCCGGATAACGCTTGAGGTCTCTGTATTACCGCTGCTGCTGGCACAGAGTTTGCAACCTCTTATTCCTTAGGTACCGTCATTTGTTCGTCCCTAAGAAAAGGTCTTTACACTCCGAAGAGCTTCATCAACCACGCGGCGTCGCTCCGTCACCCTTGCGGGCATTGCGAAATATTCTTGACTGCAGCCTCCCGTAGGAGTCTGGGCAGTGTCTCAGTCCCAGTGAGGCGGGTCATGCTCTCACACCCGCTACCCGTCATAGCCTTGGCAGGCTTTTACCCTGCCAACTAACTGATAGGACATAGGCCCCTCTCGAAGCGTCGGAACTTTAAATGGGAATGACTTGTGTCCCCCCATTTTTATCGTGTATTAGCTCGCCTTTCGGTGAGTTATTCACGACTTCGAGGTAGGTTACCAATGTGTTACTCACCCGTTTGCCACTATCCTCAAAAACCGAAGTTAAAAAGGATCGTTCGACTTGCATGCCTTAGACACGCCGCCAGCGTTCATCCTGAGCCAGGATCAAACTCTCAAAAAAGTGATGATAAAGTTCACCACGGACTTATTAGAGAAGTAAAACTTCAAATTGTATTGACGATTCTATCACTTTTTAATTGTTAAAATACGTTCTTCTATTTTTAATTTTTTAAAGAAGAAAAAACAGGAAAATTCCATTGCCTACTAAATTATATTTTTATAATATTTTTAATAGGTCGAATTCACCTGTTTTTTCTCCTCCCTTCGACTCGCTTTGCTCTCTCAGGGCAAGCCCTTGCCAAAATTCTTGCGTTCGAGGATATCATTGAAAAATTTTATTTAAAGTAAAATGGTGTTTTAAAAATTACTTTTAAGTTATTATCATAATAAATCAAGATGAAAAAAATGTCAAGCTCAATTCATTAACATATTTTCAACAATATATTTATATCCGTATTATAACACAATGGGTTATTCCTGTCAAGAACTCAACTTAACAAATTTTGCTAAATTTAAATTCCAATTATCAATAATCAATATCCGACCTTCAAGCAATAACAAATAAATAATAATTAATTTAAAAAATTTATTTATTGGTTATTAAAAATTAGCTATTGTTTGGTGATTGGAATTTAGTTATTGGTTATTGAATTTTGCGTTTATGTTTATCTCTCCATAACTTTATTTCCTGATGATGTCCTGAAAGCAAAACTGGCGGAACTTGCCAACTTTTAAAATTTTCTGGTTTAGTATATTGAGGATATTCTAATTCTCCTTCTTTGGCAAAAGATTCGTCTTGAGCAGATTCAATGTTGCCTAACACTCCAGGTAATAAGCGAGTAATGCCATCAACTAAAACCATGGCTGGAATTTCTCCGCCAGTTAAAACATAATTGCCAATAGAAATTTCCTCGTCAATTAAATGCTCTGCCACTCGATTATCAACCCCTTCATAGCGGCCGCAAATCATAATTAGCTGATCGTATTTTTTGAGGCGTTGTAAATCTTTTTGTATTAAAGTTTTGCCGCGAGCTGAAAATAAAATTACCCGGCTCTTTTTTTTACGCCGAATTGACTTGAGCACTTTGTAAATCGGTTCAACCATTAAAACCATGCCAGCCCCGCCGCCGTAAGGCGTATCATCAACGGATTTGTGCGGATCATTTTTGTCAGCGTATTTTCTTAAATCCGCTATCTTAATTTTTATAATCTTCTTATCTTGAGCGCGCTTAATCATGGCCTTAGAAAAATAAGACTCGAAAATATCAGGGAAAATAGTAATAATGTTGAACTGCATGTTTTTATAAGTTATATGCTGTTGTATTAGGTTTTATGAGGTCATATTAGGTTACTTTTATCCAAAATAAAGCAACTTCATAAAACATCATAAAACTTCATCCAACCTCATAAAACCTAATACAATTATAACAAAAAAACCACATATGTGTGGCTTTTTTGTTTATCTAAAAATTTTCAAAGTTTAAATTTTTAAATCATCAACTACGTCTGTGTCAACGTCAGCTGAAGGTCTTGACCTTTGCGGTCTTTGAGAACCTTCTGGCTCGTGGATTTTCAAATTAACTCGGGCGTTATTTTTTGCGCCAACGATTTTCAAAAGAGTCCTAATGGCTCGAGCAGTATTGCCCTGCTTGCCAATAACATAACCCATGTCAGCCGGATTGATATGAAGAGTCAATAAAACTCCCATCTCATCAACTGTTCTTTCAACTTTAACATCGTTTGGGTTGCCTACGATGTTCTTAACAATGAATTCTACGAATTCTTGATCGCTAAATTTCTCTGCCATAGTTTTTAAACCTTTTCTTCTTTTAATCAAAATCCGATTAAAAGCTTAATTGTTAAATTTCTCTTGTTTAAAAAATAATTAACAAGATAATTCTATTATAACACTCCCAGTCTAAAAGTCAAGGCTTAATAAAAAAGCCCGGAGATCTTAGCGCCAGGGCTTTTTATCTGAATAATTTTGAATTTTATTTGGCAGGCTCGGCGTTTTCTTTTTTTTCTTCCTTAGTGTTGTTTTCCTGTTTAACATCTTCGGCTTTTATTTCAGGGGTAGGAGCATTTGAATCTTGACCAAAAGACTGATCCTTTTTATTATCAGCTTCTTTTAGTTTTGCTTCTTCGCTCTTAGCCAAGCGTTTTTTAGAAATTTTAGTAACAGTTCGTTTCTTTCCTTCAACAATGCCTTTTTCCACCAAGATATTCCAAATAGAATCAGAAGGCTGCGCTCCTTTTTCTATCCAATAATTAAGCCTATCTGCTTTTAAGGATAATTCCTTTGACCGAGGGTTGTAATAGCCTAAGCTTTCTAAATATTTCCCCCAAGGATCTTTAGTTTTTTCACAAATAATCAGCCTGAAAACCGGCTGTTTTTTCTTGCCTCTGCGGCTAAGCCTGATATTTAACATAAATTAAAAAATTAACTAAACTAAATAAGTTTATCAATTTAGTGTTTTTATAGTATCTTTAATATTATAACAAGGCAAAAAAGAAGTCAAGCTTTGTACTGTTGCAGAGTTAAAGTTACCTTTTGTGGATAAGTAATGTTATTTAAAGATTCAAACAATGTGGCTGTAATTTTTTGTTGAGGTGTCATCCTATTCATACCAAAACCGC
>DSBA01000069.1 GCA_011046145.1 Candidatus Uhrbacteria bacterium
AGTCGCGAGCGGAGCGAGCGGCAAGATGAACAAGGGCTTGCCCGCGGCTCATTCAGTAAAAACGCGAGCGCAGCGAGCGTTTTTGCTGAACTCGTTCTTATGCGAATAAATTTCGCTTTTGCTACAGAATTTGGTATGAAAAGCGAATCTTATGCTATAATTTAGATACCTTAATTTTATAACAAGATAAGCCTTTATGCAAGAATTTTTGGATAAAGTTAAAATTGAATTAAACTACCGCAATTACAGCCCCCAGACTGTTGATAGTTATTTGGGTTGCTTAAAAGATTTTTTTGCGTATTTAGGCGAAAATTATGATAAATACGATGAATTTAAAGTCAAAGAATATCTGGTCAAGAAAAAAGAAGCCGGCCGAGCCGGCCAGACAATTAATGTTTATATCAATGCCATTAAATTTTTTTACGAAAATATCGCTAAAATTCCCTTTAAAATCAATTTACATTATTCAAGAAAGCCGAAGCGATTGCCAATTGTTTTGTCGCGAGAGGAAATTAATAAAATCATTAAGTCAATTAAAAATAACAAACATCGCCTGATGATTGCTTTGGCTTATGGCGCTGGTTTGCGGGTTAGCGAGGTTGTGCGGCTAAAACTCGCTGATTTTAATTTTTCTCAATCAAGCATTCATATCAAACAATCAAAAGGCGCTAAAGATAGAATTACAGTCGTACCGGAAAAATTAAAAAATGATTTGCTTAATATTTGCGCTGGCAAATCACCCTCCGATTACGTTTTTGAAAGCGAGCACGGCGGTCGGCTGGCAGAAAGAACAATCCAGATTATCTTTGAGCGAGCCCGTAATAATGCTAAAATTGAAAGGCCGGCGACTTTTCACTCTCTGCGCCACAGCTTTGCCACTCACCTTTTGGAAAACGGAGTGGATGTGCGCTATGTGCAGGAACTTTTAGGCCACCAGAATATCAGGACAACGCAAATTTATACGCACCTGACGAATTTAGCCATGAAGAATATTAAAAGCCCATTATAAAAATGACAAATTACAAAATTCAAATAACAAAATAAATTAAAAATTTCAAATTGAATAAAAAATTTGGGATTTTAGAGTTTGTGATTTAAGATTTATTTTGTCTTTTGTTATTTGTCATTTGAATTTTTAGACAATATAACCAGTTAAATATGACATACTTTTTTATTTTGGGTAAAAATCCCATCCTTTCCAAGGCTGAAATTGAGGCGATTTTGGAATTTTTAGATTATAGATTTCAGATTATAGATTTTAGCAGCAATGTTTTAATTGTGGAGATTAAAAATTCTTTGGATATTGAAAAATTAAACCAGCGTCTGGGCGGGACTATTAAAATCGGCAAAATTTTGGCTAAAATTGATTCTTTGGAAGTTTTTGAGGATAAATTTTTCAAGCTGATCAAATTCGGCAAAGGCAAAATTCATTTTGGCTTTAGCCTTTATGGCTTGGCAGATAAAATCAACCTCCAAAAATATCTGCGTAAATTAAAGCCAGTTGCCATGGAAATAAAAAGAAGATTGCGCGAAGAAAAAAACTTAAATTCACGCTGGGTAGTAAGCAAAGAACCTGCATTATCATCAGTAATTGTTAAAAAAAATCAGCTTTTAAAATACGGCTCTGAAATTTGTTTTTTTATTAAAGATAAACCCTCCTTTATTAAAGCTTCGGAGGGCATGGAAATTTTAGTCGGTCAAACCTTGGCTGTTCAGCAATTTGAAGAATTCGGGGCTCGGGATTATAATCGTCCTGGACGCGATCAGGTTTCTGGTATGCTGCCGCCCAAACTGGCGCGCATCATGGTTAATTTAGCTCAAACTAAACAAGATGCCAAAATTTTAGACCCATTTTGCGGCTCGGGCACGATTTTGCAAGAAGCAATTGTTTTGGGTTATAGAAATTTAATTGGAAGTGATAATAGTGACAGGGCAATTGAGGATACTAAGAAAAATTTGGACTGGATTTCTAAGAAATTCGAGGCTGCCTCATCTGACCCTTTGACTAAGCTCAGGGTGACAGCTTCGGCAGTTAAAGTTTTTAAATTGGATGTGAAGGATTTGAGTTCACAATTTGAGCCTAATTCAATTGAGGCGATTATTACCGAACCTTTGCTGGGGCCGCCTTTAAGCGGCAAAGAAAGCCAAGAAAAAATTAAACAAATAGTTAAAGATCTGGAGAAATTGTATTTGTCGGCTTTTAGCGAGTTTATTAAAGTTTTGTGCAAAGGCGGCAAAATTGTTATTGTCTTTCCTGTTTTTAAATTTAAAAATTTTACAGAAAAATTAAATATCTTGCCTCAAATAGAAAAAATGGGATTTAAAAAGGAAAATCAGGCTGAATTAATTTACAGCCGGGAAAAACAGCATGTTTGGCGGCAGATTTTTATTTTTAAGAAATAATCATCAGCAGAGCTTTATTTGAATTTAAAACGCCCCCTGCCAGCATGGCTCGGGGGCGTTAATTTGTTTTGTGTAAGCGACCTCCTTATGTAAAAGATGATTCTGATAGGCAGAACCGCAGGTATGGTTTTTTTCCTGTTGCCTTTATGAAAATTTACCGCTGGGTTTTTTCTTCCGTAAATATGCCATATTAATACCTCCTGGCTTGGGGGTGGCGGCTTTTTGCTTGTCCGCAGTTAAAGCCAGCGCGTGCTTTATTTTGCCTATAGCAAAAAGCCCTGAATCGAAAGTGACCATTTCTCATCAATTTCCTCCTTTGTTTGTTCTTTCTGATTTTATATTAGTATAAAGTTTTTCTTTTGTCAAAATAGACAAAATTTTTGCCTTGACAATTAGCCAAATTGTGATATAATTAAGTATCTTAAAAAAGTTAAAGGTATTTTTGTTTTTGTTCTTTTTAGCTAAACAAAAAAGGAGGATAAAATGCTCACTAAAAAAGCCAGATTGTCAATTTTTGGCATTCTTTTTTCCCAAATCTTTGAAAAAGGAGATGTTTTAAATATTCTGAAAGATTTGCAGGAAGATGACAAGGATTTAGCCACTTTTTCTTTTAAAATGAAGTGGGAAAAAGTCCTTAAAATATTGACAGCATTAGGCAGCTGGGTGGACCGTTTTGAGGCCACAGAATTGATAGAAGTTATAATGAAAGCATATAAAGTCAATAACAAGGAAATTTGGGAATCTGTTATTTTTACTGACCAGACTATTTATATGTGGGAAAAAGAAGCGGCTGAAAACAGGCAATTAGATTTGAGGGATCAGGTTTCAGCTGAAAAATTGTTTATAATTGAACAAGCTGCTTATGTTAGGGCCATAATTTCAGCCTATATGATTGATTCTAAAATATTGCAGCTTGGCGAAGATTTGAAAAGGCTGGATTATGTTTTTCAACAAGAAGTGGCTTTGGTTGCCAAAAAGATTAAAGATTATCGCCTGCCGATAAATCTTGAAGAATTTATCAAGCATCTTAAATTGGAAATGCCTTTTTTAAAGGAATCCCATTTCCAATTTGTAAGAGCAAATTATAGCGAATTTTTTGCCTCTTGGCTTAAAAAAAGTATTTCAGGGAAAGAGAAACGCAAAGCAGCTAAATCAGTCTCAGAGCCTGCTCCTGCCAAAGCCCCGGCAATTTTAGACGAAGACAATGTTGACAGTCTTTTTGACAGCATTGTCATAGACAAAATCCCTGATATGGAAGTGCGCGAGGCAGAGCCCATTATCAAAGGGGATCAAACTGTCTTGCCTCAACTTCATACCAAAATATACAAAATTGATGCTGATGGCGTAACCCAACTTTTGCTGGCGTTGATTGAAAAATTTGGCCTGGATGAAATTTCTGAGCGAACATTGAGCCAATTGTGGATTTTACAGCGTCATGTGCGACAAACAGACCAAATTAGCGCTTACTGGAAAATTCTCAACCAAGTTGAACGGCGATTGCTTGTTAATTATCATCAACTTCCTGATTCAGAAGAAAAAGAAAAGCTTAATAAAATAATCCAAACTTTGCTGGCATTTAAAATCAGACTGGGCAATGACACAGCCCGGCTGGAAAGTTTGAAAAAAGAGCATAAAAATTAATAAAAAAGGCTTCCTGCTATGCAGGAAGCCTTTTCTCTTTGGCAATAGTTTATTTAGCAAAATGGAACAAAACAACATCTCCGTCTTTAATTATGTAATCCCGGCCTTCCATTCTGGCCAAGCCTTTTTCCCTAGCCTGATTCCAACTGCCGCAATCAAGTAACTTTTGCCATTCAATTACTTCTACCCTGGCAAATCCTTTTTCAAAATCCGTATGAATTTTGCCGGCTGCTTGAGGCGCTTTTGTCCCAGCAGTAATTTGCCAGGAGCGGGTTTCTTTTGGGCCGGTGGTTAACATTGAAATATAATTTAGGAGTTTGTAGCCAGCAATAATCATTTTTTCCAAACCGGTTTGTGAAATATTTAAACTTTGCAGGTATTCTTTGATTTCATTTTCCGGCAATTGGCTTAATTCCTCTTCCATTTTGCCGCAAACCAAAATGACTTGGTTGGGATCCAAATTCATGTTTGCGTCTGATAAAATTTGAGCAGGGGTTTTATTAATATCAGCTTCGTCAATATTAAAGATGTATAAACAAGGCTTGGCAGTTAGAAAATTATATTCTTTTAGCATTAGCAGTTCTTCTTTGTCTAAATTAATGTTTTTAATAAGCGTATTTTTTTTAAGTGCAGTTACTATTTTAAACAATAAACATAGCAGTTCTTTTTCAGAAGGATCGTTTTTGATTGAGTCTATTTTTTTTTCAATTTGAGACAAATCAGCCATTATTAATTCCATATTAATAATATCCAAATCATCTTTTGGTTCAATTTTTTCTTCAACATGAATTATATTAGGGTTATTAAAGTGTCGTAAAATATGACAAATAGCATTACATTCCCTAATATTAGTTAAAAATTTATTGCCTAAACCCTCGCCTTTATGTGCTCCGCGAACCAAGCCAGCAATATCAATAAATTCTATTGTGGAATAAATTATTTTTTCTGACTTTGATATTTGCGCTAGTTTTTCTAATCTATGATCAGGAACCTTAACACAGCCTATATTTGGTTCAATGGTGCAAAAGGAGTAATTTTGGGCATCTACTTTTTGCCTGGTCAATGAATTAAAAATCGTGGATTTGCCCACGTTTGGCAGTCCAACGATTCCTATTGATAGGGACATTGGTTAAATTGATAAATCATTAAATTATTGAGTCATACTGGGTTTGAACCAGCGACCTTTATAGCCCGCCTTTACTGATGTGGGTATAAATGGATTTGAACCATTGACCTTTCGGATGTGAACCGAACGCTCTAACCACTGAGCTATATACCCATGCTTTAAGGGACAGGTGTAAAAGCAAAGACTGGCAAAGGCTATCTGAGCTAATTTATTTGCTTTAATTATTATTTTGGCTAAAATAAGCCAGCGTTTGGACCTTACGGGATTCGAACCCGTCGCCTCTTCCATGCTCCGCCTACGCAAATATTATACGTGGACTCTATGGGGATCGAACCCCTTACCTCTTCCATGCCATGGAAGCGCTCTACCAGGTGAGCTAAGAGCCCATATTATATATGTTTTTAAATAACTTTGCTTCGGCGGGCAGGCATGGAAGCGCTCTACCAAATGAGCTAAAGGCCCTTGATTAAATTTAAAATATTCAATGGTCGATTTTTTAATCTAAAAATAAAGGTTTATAATCATATTTAGCTAAAATTGGTTCAATATTACTATATTTTTGCCTACAAGCATACCTCCAGCAGTAACTTTTTCTTGAGTGACATCAGCTAAGCAAAAATCTGGTTGGCTAAAATTAGCCTTTTTTTGATCAGAGGTAAATTCAACATCTGCTAGAATCAAACCTTTTAAGTCATCAAGATAAACGTCAATTTCCACTAATTTACTCTTATATTTATATGAATATCTGTGTTTTCGCGCTCGTTTGCCTTGTAAATTTTCATTTAACTCTTGAAATTCTTCCTTGGTGATAGGAATAGTAAATTCGTGTTGTTGAGAGGCGTCACCTTCGTAAACAGGGTATTTTTTGCAAATTTCGTATTTTGAACCCCTTTTACGCATTCTTAGCTTTGGATGCTCTGTATTTTGGGGTATATAAATATCAGAAATTTCATCCCAAGGGTAATTTTTTAGATCATTAGGCACATATTTTAATAAATAAGTGCACTCATATTCAATTATGCAAGATTGATTCATAATTTTATGCTCCTGGGAGGAATCGAACCTCCATCTAGGGCTTAGGAGTCCCTTGTTCTATCC
>DSBA01000086.1 GCA_011046145.1 Candidatus Uhrbacteria bacterium
GAATACGTCTGGAGATATAATAACAGAAATTTAAATTTAAAAGAACAGGAAAAACGCTTATATAAGCTAATTATTAACGATTAATTGGTCCGAAAATCGGACTTTACCCTAATTTTTTTAAGGCTAAAATTTTTTATAAAATATGTCTGGGGAAAACTTATAGCCAAATTTTAACGGTTGGGTTATAATATAGCCAAGAAAGGTCGACTTTATAAATAAAAAATTTTTTAAAAAAATTTAATAATTAACCGTAAAAAAATGAAATTAACTCAAATCGGCCATTGGTCTTTTATTGGCGGGCTAGTATTAGCCATTTTAGCCGGCTTTATTAATTTTGCATTAATGCCGTTAATTCTTTTTATTCTGGGTTTAATTGTCGGTTTTTTGAATGTGACTGAAAAAGAAAGCACTTCTTTTTTGGTGGCAGCTATTGCTTTATTAATGGGCGGCGTGGCCGGCCTGCAGTTTGGCGGTGAAACTTTAGCTTCAATCTTAAGCAGCTTTACAGCATTTGTTTCAGCAGCAGCCTTGGTTGTCGCTTTAAAACAAATCATAATCACTGCCAGGCCTGGCTAGTTTTTAACACTTGAATTTATTGTTTTTAATAAAACATAAAAATCCCTTGATAGAGGGATTTTTATGTTTGGGGCTTGACAAAAAGTTCTTGCTTTGCTCAAATACTTTTGCTATAATTCAAAATGACAATTTTAAAAAATAATTATGTTTATTAAAACAAACTAAAATAAACATGGCCTAAGAGAAGAATTAACTTGCGCTTCTCTTTTTAAATTTATTATATAAAATTTATGGTTGCCAAAACAAACAAAGAAAAAAATATCATTTTATACGTTGGTAATGTTTCGAGTTTAATGCTAGATAGCGTGGACCAGTTGGAAGCATATACGGGTAAAAAGTATAAAAAATATTTATTGACCGGTTTAAATAAAAAAGTATTACCCGAAGTGGAAAAACGCTTAAATAAAATTATCCATTGCAACACGAGTGATTTATTTCTTTTGGAAAAGGCGATTTATAAGTTCAGGGACCAAGTGGCTGTTTGTATTTCTAAATATGAATCCCCCATGCCTTTATGGGCCAGGCTAGTGCCTTTTTTTACTTATTTAAGAAATCCTGATCCCCGATCTATTTTAATTGCCAATGACAAGCTGGAAATGCGCAAGGCTTTTCGCCGTTATTGTCCGGAAATTACGCCTAAATTTATCAGGGTTCAAAAATATACAGAAAATATTATCAAAAAAATTATTCAGGAAATAGATTTTCCCTGCGTGATTAAACCGACTAATTTGTCCAAAAGCAAATTGGTTATTAATTGTTATTACCGTGAAGAGCTGGAGAAAAATTTAAAATCAGTTTTTAGGAAAATTAAATCATTATACAAAAAAGATTTTGCCGAAACCGAGCCAAAAATAATTGTTGAACAGCTGATGGAAGGGCAGATGTATTCTATTGACGCTTATGTCAGCGGTTCGGGCACAATTTATTATACACCGATTATTGAGATTAAAACAGGCAAAGACGCGGGTTATGATGATTTGTTTATGTACACGCAAATCACGCCGGCAGCGCTTGATAAAGAAGAAGAAAAAAAAGCGCAAGAGGTTGTGGCAAAAGCCACATATGCGATTGGCTTACGTTCATGTACTATCCATTGCGAGTTAATGAAAACAGCAAAAGGCTGGAAAGTTATTGAATTAGCGCCTCGCACTGGCGGTTTTAGGGAAGAATTATTATTTAATTCATTTGGCATTAAACACAATTTAAATGATTTATTAATTCATCTGGGCAAAAAGCCTGTCTTGACAAAGACTCGTCATAAACATGCTGTTTTTATGAAGTTTTGGCCAAAGAAAACCGGTAAATTAAAAGCCATAAAAGGCTTGAAAAAATCTAAAGGCCTTAATTCTTTGGTTAAATTCAGGCAAGGCAAAAAAATGGGGGAATTTGCGGGTTTGTCTAAAGACGGCCATACATTTGTAGTGGCTTTTACATTAGCAACAAAAACTCGGGCCGATCTGCTTGGCGATATTCGCAAATTGGAAAAATGGATTAAAATCGAAACAGCCAGAAACGGCATAGCAAAAAAGAAATAAAAAATTATTGATTATAATATTCCGCCCCGCGCCAGGCAGTGCCGGGCGGTTTTAAAATTTTAAAATATCTGCTAAACTATAAAAAGTTTCAATTAAACGCATATTTAATGAAAAAATTTCTTCTTATCTTAATTAATATCTCCTTATTAGCTGTTATTGCCATAACTATTTTTTATTTTGCCACACAGCACACCAGCATTTTTGCCGAAAGAAATAATTATGCCCTGAATAAGACATTAAACGTTTCCATTCGGGAAGTGCTTAAAGAAACAAAAAGAGAAAAACTCGCAGAAATTGAAGTTAAAGGCATTTATTTTACTTCTTATTCTGCCGCTTCTTCAAAAAAAATAGACTGGTTTTTAAATTTTATAAAAGATTCAGAAATCAATGCTGTAGTTATTGATATTAAAGACTACTCTGGTAAAATTTCTTATACCAGCCAGTTGGAAATGGTCAGGCAATTAGAAACAGGCAGTAAAACTATTAAAAATTTGCCTGAACTAATTGAAAAACTACACGATCAGGGCATTTATGTAATTGCCAGACAAACTGTTTTTCAGGATCCGGAATTGACTGCTAAAAAGCCTGAATGGGCAGTTAAAAATAGCGCTACTGGCGGCCTTTGGCATGATTACAAAGGATTGGCCTGGGCAGATCCGACAAATAAACAAGTTTGGCAATATAATCTGGAAATAGCCAAAGAAGCGATTTCTCTTGGTTTTGATGAGATTAATTTTGATTATATTCGGTTTCCTTCGGACGGTCCGATGAAACAAATGAAGTTTGCCAATTTAGAGGGGCGGGCTAAACATGAAGTGATGAAAAATTTTTTTGAATATCTGCACGAAAATTTAAAAGACGAGCCAGCTTATATTTCCGCGGATTTATTCGGGTTTACAACCGAAAGGATTGATGATATGAATATCGGCCAAATAATTGAAGATGCGGCTTTGTATTTTGATTATGTTTGCCCCATGGTTTATCCTTCACATTATCCAAGCGGCCATTTGAATTTAAAAAATCCAGCTGCCCATCCTTATGAAGTAGTTTCCCATGCTATGAAAAAAGGAACTGAAAGGATAAACGCTCTTGAAAATGCCAAAGCAAAAATAAGACCTTGGCTGCAGGCTTTTGATATGGGCGCGGTTTATACGCCAGCTATGATTGATTTGCAGATTAAGGCTTCAAATGAAAACAGCGGTTTTGGCTATCTGCTTTGGAACGCCCGTAATGTTTATAATTACGCGCCTTAATCAATTCTTTAAATCATTAAACTTATGGCTGAATTAACACCAATGCTTAAGCAATACCGGGAAATCAAGGATAAACACCATGACTGCATCCTCTTTTTCCGTTTGGGAGATTTTTATGAAATGTTTGGTCCTGATGCTTTGGAAGCTTCCAAAATTTTAAACATCACCTTGACTGCCAGAGGAAAAGGAACTCCAAACGAGGTGCCGATGTGCGGCATTCCTTATCATGCTGCTGATGGCTATATTGCCAAATTAACCAAAGCCGGCAAAAAAGTGGCTATTTGCGAGCAAACTTCTGATCCTAATTTGCCTGGCATTGTAGAAAGGCAAGTCATCCGCATTATAACGCCAGGCACAACCTTGGATTCAAATATTTTAGAGAATAAACAAAATAATTTTTTGGTTTCTATCTTTAATAAAGATAATAAATGGGGGATGGCTTTTGTTGATTTAACAACCGGCGAATTTAGACTCACTGAATTAAATAAACTGGACGATTTATTAAATGAACTGAACAGAATTTTGCCTTCGGAAATTATTATTACACCTGATTTAAATGAGAATTTAAATTTAAAAACTAATTTGGAACAAATTTCCAAACTTAATTTATTTTATCCCTCCTTATTTAAACCAGCAATAGAAACTCTGTTGGAACATTTTAAAGTTAAATCATTGCAAAGTTTTGGCATTGAAAAATATTTGCTGGGCATTGAGGCGGGAGGCAATCTTTTGAATTATTTAAAAGATACGCAAAAAACAAATTTAGAGCATATTAATAAAATTTCGCTTTATAATTTAAGCGACTATATGATTTTGGATGAGGCAACAATACGCAACCTTGAACTTTTATACACTTACCAATTTTTTGAAGAAAAAGGATCTTTAATCAGTATTTTAGACCAAACCACAACCAGCATGGGCGGCCGCCTTTTGCGCAATTGGCTTTTGCACCCTTTAATTAATCTTGAAAAAATCCAGCAGCGCTTGGATGTTGTTGAAGAATTTTATAATAATTTAGATTTGCGTGAAAATCTTAAAAAAGAACTAAAAAATATTGCTGATATTGAAAGATTAATCGGCCGTTTAGGCTGCAATCGCGCCAATGCCCGCGATTTGCTTAATTTGAAAAACAGTTTGCAACAAATTCCCAAAATTAAAAAATTATTAAAAAAATCTATTACATCTGAACAAGTTCGGAATGATAGTGAGCGCATTGATTCTAAACTGCTTAAACAATGCCATAAAAACCTTGCCGAACATAAAGAAATTGTTGATTTGATTCAAAAAGCAATCGCTGATGATCCGCCTTTATTAATCACTGAAGGCGGCATGATTGCAGACGGTTATAATGGTGAACTGGACGAATTAAGGAAAATTTCGCAATCAGGCAAAGACTGGCTTAAAGATTTGCAGACTCGCGAAATCCAAAAAACCGGCATTTCTTCGCTTAAAGTCAAATTTAATAAAATTTTCGGCTACTACATTGAGGTTTCCAATTCAAACTTGAACCAAGTCCCGGCTGATTATACCCGCAAACAAACTTTGGTTAATGCAGAAAGGTTTGTTACCCCGGAGCTGAAAGAATATGAACAAAAAGTTTTAGGCGCTGAAGAAAAAATCATTGAACTGGAACAAAAATTATTTTGGGAGATTAGAGATGAAGTAGTTAAGCATTTTGAAGCCATTCAGCAAACAGCTCAAATTATTGCCCAAATTGATGTGCTCTTAAATTTTGCTTATATTGCATTGTTAAATCATTATAACAAGCCGGAACTTAATGACAATGGAATAATTAAAATTAAAAACGGACGCCATCCAGTAATTGAAAAAATACAAAGCGAATCTTATGTGCCTAATGACGGCCTATTTAATCATGACAGCCACCAGTTAATTTTATTAACTGGTCCTAATATGGCCGGCAAATCAAGTTATTTGCGCCAAACAGCTTTAATTATTCTTTTAGCCCAGAGCGGCTCGTTTGTGCCTGCTCAGAGCGCTAAAATAGGGCTTACAGACCGCATTTTTACCCGCGTCGGCGCATCTGATAATTTAATCCGCGGCCAGTCAACTTTTATGGTAGAAATGCAAGAAGCAGCCAATATTTTAAATAATGCTACTCATAAAAGTTTTATTGTTTTGGATGAATTGGGCAGAGGAACTTCTACTTATGACGGAGTTTCAATTGCCTGGGCCATTGTGGAATATATTTATAAAAATATCAAAGCAAAAACTTTGTTTGCCACCCATTACCATGAATTAATTGATTTAGTGAGAAAATTAGATAAAGCCAAAAACTATTGCGTTACTGTAAAAGAAACTGATACTGGCGTTATTTTCCTGCGCAAAGTAATTCCAGGCGGTATTGACCGCTCTTATGGCATTGAAGTAGCCAAGCTGGCTGGCTTGCCAAAGCCATTGATTGACAGGGCATATCAGATTCTGGAAGAATTGGAAAACGAGTTGAAAATTTCAAAAGAATAACCTTTTTGGAATGACGAAGCATTGCTTCGTTAAATAATTAAAATTTTTTTATGGACAGGAATTTTCATCGACCACTGCACATATATTTACCTGAACAAAATTATTTCATTACAATTTCTACCTATAAAAAGAAAAATGTTTTAAATTCGGACAATAAATTAAATATAGTTAAAGAATCTTTAAATTTGGCTATACAAAAATATAAAATAGAACTGCATGCATGGGTAATATTAATGAATCACTTACATCTCCTACTGAAAATTTTTAAAGATAAAGATTTAGCCAACTTTATTAGGTATCTAAATTCAAGAAGCTCCGTCTTATTA